>CAYHOJ010000009.1:0-18393 GCA_964358305.1 uncultured Gammaproteobacteria bacterium
AAAAATTTGTCTTAGACCAGGAAGAATATTTACGTAAATTAGGCGAAATAGCTCTGAACACCCGGCTCTGAACACCCAGTGTTAAAGTTTACATCTACTGAAGTATTTGTTGTTTTATTAGATTGTTGTGACGGCCTAAATCAATAAGTGAAGCGTAAGGGATTCGAACCCTTGATATTCACCCTGAAAAGGTGATGTCCTAGGCCACTAGACGAACGCTCCGAAAGAAAAATTAAATATCAAAAACCAAATATCAAAGAACTAAAACATACTAATTTTACCACAAAAAAAACACCTTTTCTATTTGATACCGACCCTACCCTGCTAAACGAATTTACGCTTAACAGGGTATTTTTCTTACTTCAACTTACTTCTCAACTCATCTAATATTTCCTTAGCCATCTCCTTGCCGCCTAGACCAAAGGCTAAGCCTCCAGCTAGGGATAACATTACGACTATTCCTGTAAAAAGAATTCTAATTAAATCTTGAGCCACACCCAATTGATTAAGGACCACTAAAACCGTAAAAAACACGATTGTTCCACGAGTAAAAACGGCTAAACTATTGCTGGCGGTAGACCCCATTGTCTTAACGCTATGGCGAACCAGGTCAGCCGTCAAATTTGAAGCCAAAATACCAACAAAAGCTATGACGACGGCAACAACTACGTTTGGTAAATAGAAAAGAATTTGGTTAACGACAGCGGTCGCTCCTGATAATCCCCATACTTCGAGTGCCGGGACTAAAAAAACGATAATCAACATCCATTTTAGTATCTCTGACAATACTTCTGTCCAAATATTTACTTCTTCTTTTTTGATTAATTTTGTTTTGTGAAACAAAAGATCAATTTTAGAAAAAGTAACAACGGTCAAGATTAATTGCTTCACTATGCTACCAATCAATAAACCAACTACTAAAATTAAAAGTCCCCCAAAAAAACTAGGTATCAAATTTCCTAGGTTTCTAAAGAAATCAAACAAAATTGTGTTTATTAATTCAATCATTTATATTTTCACCCCCTTTAGAAACTCTTAATGAGCTTCGCGAATTTAGAGTTTCTTAAGCCCGCCAAAGTGAAGTTTCGACTGCGTGGCTGTAAGCCTCGAGTCGAACCTGAACGACGGCTGGGCAAACTCTTTAACTCTCTATATCGTCCCAAAATTTAACATCAATTTTTTCACCTTCAATCAATATTGAAAACACGGCTATCTTAAGTTTATAGCCTTCAAATTTATTTTTCAACAAGTAATATTGAGAAGCTTTTTTTATATGATAGATCTTTCTTTTATTAACCGCCTCATATGGTGCACCGTGATTTAGATTAGATCTCGTCTTTACTTCAACAAAATACAAGCAGTGTTTTTTTTCGGCAATAATATCAATCTCTCCAAATTTGGAATGAAAGTTTTTTTCGTGGATAGAAAAGCTGTGGGACTTTAAAAAGTCCAATGCGAGATCTTCACCGATTTTACCGAGATTTTTCTGATAAAGGCTCATTAGTTTTTTTTGCTGAAACTACTTTGACCCTTTTATTTTTAACGACAATTTTCTTTTTTACTTGATATAGCTTAGTCCTTACTTCCTGTTCTGTCAAATCCCGAATAAAATAAAGTTTAGCCTTTTTATAGGAAGACTTTTTAACTAATTCCATTTTGGCAATATAAGGAGACAATAAAGGTATGACTTTTTCAACTCCAGTTCCGGTTTTAGATATTTTTCTGACTGTAAACATTCGGTTGGCCTCGCTATCGCCTTTCACCTTGACAATAATCCCCTTAAAAATCTGGATTCTAATCTTATCTCCTTCTTTAAGTTTATAGTCGATTGAGACGGTGTCACCAACTTTATATCTTGTTTCTTTATAGAGAAATGAGTTTGACATAGAGCAACATTATAACAGATAAATTCTAAATAATAAATCTCAAATAACAAATAAATAATAAATACTAAGTCCTAAACAGATTGGTATTTAGTGCTTGTTATTTAAAATTTATTTGGAACTTGGAATTTAGGATTTAGTATTTTTTAGACATGCTCTCAGAAACGCCACAAATATCGGATGCGGCTGAAGCGGCCTACTCTTATATTCAGGATGTCCTTGGGTACCAAAATAAAAAGGATGAATGGACTCAGGTAATTCTATAATTTCGGCTAAGTTTTCTATATTCGATCGGGCACTTATTATCAAACCATTTTTTTCAAAATCTTTTACAAATTCATCATTAAACTCATATCGATGTCTATGTCTTTCACTGGTCTCTTCTTTTCCATAAATTTGAAATGCTTTCGTTCCCTTTTTAACCTTAGCATTCCAGGCTCCCAATCTCATCGTTCCTCCATACGATCTCTTATCCATATATTTTTTCTGGGCTGGCATTAAATGGATAACAGGATGTTTTGTTTTTGAATTATTTTCATTAGTATTGGCGTCCAACCAACCTAAAATATCTCGGGCGAAAGCAATCACAGCCAACTGCATCCCGTAACATAAACCAAGATATGGAATATTGTTTTTTCTGGCATATGAGGCGGCCGCAATCATCCCCTCAGCTCCCCGTTCTCCCCAACCAATTGGAACAATAATTCCGTCCGGTTTACCAATAATTTCTACTCCCTGCTTCTCTACTTTTTCAGCGTCAACCCAATGAGTTTTTACTTCTACTCCAACTTCGAAAGCTCCATGATTTAAAGCGTCAAATAAAGCCGCATATGAATCTCGAAGTTGATAATCCCCTGTTCCGAAATATTTTCCGATGATGGCAATGTTAATTACCTTTTCTTTTTTCGAGTAAACTTTTTCTATCAATTTTTTCCAATCACTAAGATTTGGTTTATTTACCTTAAGATTAAGTGCTCTTAAAATTTTTTCTGATATTTGCTGATTTTCTAAAATTAAAGGTACTTCATAAGGATGAACAACATCCGGGTTGGAAATAATATTTTCCGGTTGGACATTACAAAATAACGCAAATCGTTCAATCCTTCTTTTATCTAGTAACTTTTCCGACCTGGCCACAATAAAATCCGGTTGAATACCCATTGAATTTAAAGTTCTGACGGATAGTTGGGTTGGTTTGGTTTTCGGTTCACCAAGATGATTTGGAGTTGGGACATAGGAAACATGGACGTGGATGACGTCGCCTGGATTCTTTAAGGTTAAAATTCGGGACGCTTCATAATAAAAAATGTTTTGATATTCGCCAGCCGTACCCCCTAGTTCAATAACAACAATGTCTGCTTTTTTCTTTTTTCCTAATAAATTAATTCTGTCAATAATTTCATTGGTAATATGGGGAATGGCTTCAACATCTTCGCCCTTGTATTCAAATCTTCGTTCCCTGTCAATAACGGTTTTATAAATCTCCCCTATTGTGACAAAATTATCCTTACCCATATCTTCATTTAAAAATTTTTCGTAAGTTCCAATATCCATATCTGCTTCAGTACCGTCTTCACATAAAAAAACATCTCCATGCTCGATTGGATTTATTGTTCCAGCGTCAATATTTAAATAATTTTCAAATTTTAATGGAGCGACTCGATAACCTGCTTGTTTTAAAAGAAGAGAAATTGACGCGGCCGTAATCCCCTTGCCAATTCCTGAAATAACCCCACCGGAGATGAATATGTACTTCATAATAAAAAATCAAAACTCAAAAATCAAATATCAAAGATTAGTTCAAAGTTTAAAACTTTTAAATTTAAACTTGTTTTTGAACTTTGATATTTGCACTTTGATCTTTCTCAATTGCTAGGCTCCATGCGCTCCACTTACACTTCGGATAATTTCCACATCCATAAAATCTTTTTTTAGTCTTAGTAAATTTTACCACAACATCGCCCTGGCAAAGCGGGCATTTTCTATTTTTGACCACTTTTACAATTGACTTGGTATATTTACACTTTGGATAGTTCGCGCAGGCAATAAACTTTCCAAAGCGGGAAAAGCGGGAAATTAAATTTCCTCCATCTTGCGGACAGATGCCTTTTACATCATCCTCTATTTTTAATATTGAGCTGTCTTCTTTTCTGATATCTAATTCTTTTTTAAAGGGAATATAAAAATCTTTTAACAACTTAATGTAATCCTCTTCTTTGTTAGCTATCCTATCTAGCCCGTCTTCCAAATTGGCAGTATATGAAAGATCAAATATTTTTGGAAAACTACTCGAAAGATAGTCGCATATCGAAGTCCCGATTGAAGTTGGGATAAAGTAGCGACCGTCTTTTTCAGTGTAATTTTTCATCTGAATTAAGGAAATTATCATTGCATAAGTCGAAGGCCTTCCAATCCCTTTTTCTTCCAATGTTTTGATTAAAGAAGCCTCATTATATCTTGGTGGGGCCTTACTCAATAGTGCCTTTTCTTCAAGTGTTTTTATTCCAATTTCCATACCTTTTTCGAATTTGATTATTGTTTGATGATTGTTAACATAAAATGGATCAAAGACTTTTAAAAAACCGTCAAAAATTACCTGCTGTTGTTCACTTTCAAACAAATAATTTTTATCGGAAATAATCTCTGTTTTTACTGTCTTTATTGATGCTTCCTTCATCTGAGTCGCAATCGCACGGTTAAAAATCAACGTGTAAAGTCTTTGATGATTAACCGTTAATTTTGATTCTTTTTTTCCTTTAAAAGCGGCTTTTACTTCAAGTAACTTTGTTGGCCTGATTGCCTCGTGGGCCTCTTGAGCTGATCTTGACCTGGTTCTAAATCCTCTTGGTTTTTCCAGCGCATATTCTTTCCCATATTTTTTTTCAATATATTCTTTAGCCGGAAAAACAAATCGGGCGGATAGATTAAATGAGTCGGTACGATGATAAGTAATAAGCCCTCGTTCATATAAATCCTGAGCGAGACGCATCGTTTGTTTTGAGGAAAAACCATGTTTATAATAAGCGTCCTGTTGTAAAAGCGACGTTGTATATGGCGGCATGGGATAACGGGGAGCGATTGATTCAATGACATCAGAGACCTTAAATTTATCGTTTAGACAATCCTGTTTTATGTTTTCAACGTTTTCTTTATTAATTGACGTTTTTGTATAAACATAGTCTCCGGCAAATAATTTAATCGTCGTCTTTAGCTCATAAGCAACTTCGTCTTTAGAAATTAACTTGGCTTTAACTTGGACACCCTTGGGGTGTCCAGCTTCAAAGTTTCCGAAAATTTGAAAATAATCTTCTGATTTAAATAATTTAATTTCTTTTTCTCGCTCAACAATTAATCTCAAAGCAACTGTTTGAACACGCCCGGCGGACAGCCAGTTTTTGCCGGTCTTTTTCCAAAGAAGCGGCGATAGTTCATAGCCGACCACCCGATCCAAGATTCTTCGAGCCATTTGTGCCTTAACCAGATCAAGTCTCAAAGTTTCCGGATTAGCTAACGCTTCGGTCAATGCTTTAGTGGTTATCTCGTGAAAAACAATTCTTTTGAGGGTTACTCCCTCCTTAAATTTAATGTCTGGCCAATTTTCGTCGATATAACCCAAGATATATGCAATATGATAAGAAATTGCTTCTCCTTCTCGGTCCTGATCTGTTGCCAAAATTATTTCTTGATTTTCCGTCGCTAACTTTTTCAGTTGGGTAATAATTTTTTCTTTATTTAAAATTGGTTCCAGATCAGGTTTAAAATTATGTTCATAATCTATAGCAATTCTGCTTTTTGGTAGATCCCGTATATGGCCCATCGATGCGAAAACGAAGTAGTTATTTTTGTCCTCTAAATTTTTCGACTTTAAAATGTAGTTAAAAGTTCGGGCTTTTGTAGGTGACTCAACAATGATTAACGCCATAAATAATAAATATCAAATATTAAATTTCAAATATCAAATAAATACTAAATATTAAATTTTAAATATTAAAACTGAAGTATTATCTTAAAATATCAAACAAAACACGATTATTCAATAGAAGTTGAATTCACTATCTTTGTACGACCGCACCAAGATAGTAATTAATTTGTATGTTTATGATCTAATGGCCAAGGAAGATCAGCTACGTCTAAATCTAGATCTTTATTTTGTTCTTCCAAACTGGCTTCTTTAATCTTCTTTATTTCTTCAGAAGCACCTGGATTTACGATATTAAGTCCTGCACCTAGACCACTACCAAGAATATCTATCAAATCTTCCTGATGATGATGTTCATTATGATCATCCATCGTTTTAATCTGTTCTCCTGTTAAACCATCTTTACGAAAATCATTCCCTTTAAATATTGATAAGTTTAATAATTGGTAAAAACCATAAATCATTGCGGTCGATTTAATCAAGTTTCCTAAAATATTTTTCTTAGCACTATGAGCTTTTTCTGCCATACCGCCTCATAATACTCTCTCTCTCTTCCAAAATCAAGTGATTTTTGTTTTTATGGAGTGTACAATCGACCTGCCTGCCGGCAGGTAGGTTAATCGATTGTACAGTTTGTATCATCGATTAAACGGTAATACAGTTAGACTTCGGATATTTTTAATTTCTTTTGAACTTTTTGAGTAAGATAATTTTCTCCGGTAACGACTTTTTTTCCAGTTTTTTGTTCCAGTTCTAATCTGGCATTTTTGGCAATTCGACCACAACCAAAAAATCACTCCATTCTTGATGAATAATATTTGTCAAAATAGCGTATTCATCTTTTTCTTTAACCTTATTATTTTTCCAATAATCAGTTAATTTATTTCTTATTTCCTGACCCATCATCCTTTGTTGAATCCATTTTTGACTTCGTCCCATTCTTTGCCAGTTCATTCTTCCTCGATTAATTGATTTTTCCGGATTTGCTGTTTCTTGTATCCTCTCATAGCCAACACGAGCTAACCATAATTTTATTGGCTCGGCTTTTGAACTCGGAACTGTTTGAATAAGACGAAGTAGTGTTTCCACATCAGCTACGTCAGTTTTATAAAATTTTCCATCACTTGCCTGCATTTTCAGTTGGTGACATTTTGTCACCACCTGACTTCCTTCTTTTCTAAGCCTTTCGGCAAGCTTATTCCAATATTTCCTTGCACGAGAAAAATCAATTTGATCTGTTAATACTTGAACGATATCCACCACTGAAAAGTACCATTTTTCTTTATTTTCATCCCACTGTCTTCGAATTTTTCTCCCTTCAAAAATCGCAATTTTAGGAGCTTCACTCGCATTCATATATTGTGATAAATAATTAACTATTTAATTTCTCCAAAATCTGTTTTAATATTTTTGAACTCTTCTCCAAATCCCCTTTCACTTCCAAAATCACTTTTCCTTTAATCCTCGTTTGAATAATTTGAATGTTCAATTCCGGATATTTTTCCCTAATTTTTTGAGTCAATTTTTCTGTACTTTCTTTATTGATATATTTGCCAACGCTTTTTACCTGATAAAGATATTCTCTGACAGCCATCTCTGTTTGTTTAACGGTATAATTTTCTCCCAGAATTTTTTCATAAAGATCAATCATCTGTTTTTTATCATTAAGACGAGATAATACATAAATATGACTCGAGCTAATTGATTTAGAATAATAACCATCAACGACTACATCGGGGATTTTTTTAAGACGTAAAAGGTGACAGATATATGAAGATTTGTAACCGATTTTATTAGCCAGATCAATAATTCTTAATTTTTTTTCCTTAATTACATACTCTAGTAAGCGAGATTTTTGAAAAATATCCCTATCCTCTTTAATTTTATTTAACAATGAAGAAATATCCTGGATCATGAAATAATATTACACTACTCGAACGTAAGATTTACCTAGTTTTTTATAAAACTCAACCTTTCCTTTAATTTTTGCTGATATTGTAAAATCTCTACCTAAAATAGTCCCGACCCCTGGATGAACTTTTGTCCCTCTTTGGCGGATGATAATATTACCGGGAATGACTTCCTGATTTCCAAAAACCTTAACTCCAAGTCTTTTTGACCTTGAGTCACGATTTCCTTTAACAGTTTTCTGCGCCTTAGTGTGTGCCATAGATTAGTTATAAATTGTTATAAATAGTCAAAGATGGTTGTAAATAGTTAGCAGCTATTTAAAACTATTTTCAACTAATTTTAACTATTTTTAACTTAGTCAACTTAGATCGGAACCCTCTCACTTTTCTTTCTCTTGATTTTGCTTTAAACCTGGCAATTCTTATTTTTTCTCCTAATACATTATCAATTACTTCTGCGGTGACTTTTTCCTTTAAGAAAGGTTTTCCTAATTCAAACGTTTTTCCTCCATCATCAAATTTTAATAGAGCTTCTAATTCTACTTTTTTTCCCTTCTCGATATTCATCAAATCAACTGTTATCTCCATTCCGTCGTGAACGAGATATTGTTTTCCGCCTGTTTTAACGACTGAATACATAATCATAGATATAAATTATACATTAAAATATTTATGGAACAAGAGCAAAACCTATCAATAATGCAATTAACGATGATCCTCCGTAGGAAATAAAAGGCAAAGTTATGCCTGCGATTGGCATAATCCCCATATTCATGCCCAAATTAATAATTGTTTGAGAAACGAAATAAGTCAACATTCCTAAGCAATAAAGAAACTTCTTTTGATCAACTTCTGATTTTTGATAATAAAAATAGGCGGTTTTTTTAACTAAGTAAATAATTATTATTGTAAAAAAAATTAAAACAAAAAGACCACCAAGAAACCCAAACTGTTCAATAAGGGATGCGAAGGCAAAGTCGGTTGTATTTTCCGGTAAAAAAAATAGCCTTGATTGCGTGCCCAATCCTAAGCCACGACCGAAAAGCATTCCTGATCCAATCGTGATAACTGATTGAATCATATTATAGGCAGAACCCTGAACATCTAAATGTGGACTAATAAAACTTAGAATTCTGGCTTTTTGATAGTCCTTCATTATTAACCAACCCAGAGGTGTAAAAATAACTATTAAACTAACCAGATAACCAAGGTATTTTTTTGAAAAATTAGAAAACATCAAAAGCGTAAAAAAAATAAAAAAATAAACCATGGCATTTCCCAAATCCGGTTGTTTAAAAATAATAATAAATGGAATCAAGAAATAAAAAAAGATTTTAATAAAATTAAAAAATGTATTGCTTAATATATTTTTTATAACTAAAATTTCCGATAAAAATAATATAAAAAAAACCTTAAAAAATTCGGAGCCCTGAAAGTTTAAAAAATAAAAATTTAGCCAGCGCTTTGAACCTTTTACTTCAAGACCCACCATAAATGTAACTATTAAAACGGTAATAAAAAACCAGTAAAAAAATTTATTATTTATTCTAAAAAAATGCGAGCCAATAGATTTTATTATAAAATATCCTAAAAATCCTAAAAATAAATAAATAAGTTGACGAAAGAAAAGCTCTTGACTCAATCCGAGTAAATTAAATAAACCGAAAACTGAAAGAAAGATTAGGGAAAAAATATTCATAATCTGTTTTGTTTTTGTGTTTGTCATCCCCGACCTAGTCGGGGATCCAGTGCTTAAAGTCCTGGATTCCCGCCTTCGCGGGAATGACACTAAGTGGTATTTTTTGATTGACTATAATGTGGTTTGTTGTATCTCAATTTTTGTTCCAAAATTAATCTTATTTGCCAATACTCGCTTAGCAATAAAATCTTTTTCTTTTTCAAATTCTCTTGGAATTGTTAAGTCAATTTTTTCATCTGTTTTTAAGCTTTTTAATTTCCGTTTAGATTGAATTTCGCGAATTAATTCTCTCAGCTTTCCTTCTTTCTCCAATTGCTCCTCAGTAACTTTTATTTCTTTTTCCGGATAATAAAAATTTTTGTTTATGGTAATGTTTTTGATATTTAATTCCTTTAAAACAACATCCCAAACTTCATTCGAAATTGATTTAAAATTATTTGTCAGTTCAGTTTTTACGTTCAAATTGGCCAGTGGAATTCTAATTTTAACTCCAGCAATTTTTCTTACCGCCTGACCAACCTCAACTATTTTTCTCGCTAAACTCATCTCGTTTTCCAATTCTGAATTCTGAATTTTAAATTCTGAATTTATTGAGGGCCAATTTTCTAAATTGACTGACTCACCGCCGGCCAAATTCGTATAAATCTCTTCGGCCACAAATGGAATGAAAGGAGAGATAATGATCGACAGATTAACCAGGATATAATAAAGCGTTTCATAAAAATTATTCTTATCTATTTCGTTGTCTGAATTAACCCAAACCCGATCACGACTTCTGCGAATAAACCAAGTTGATACATCCGAAACAAATTTTTCAATCTCTAGAGCCGCATCTTTAGCGCTAAATTCCTTCAGATTTTTTTCAACCGATTTAACGGTTGAGACAAATTTTGATAGAATCCATTTGTCCAACACGTTTTTGGATTCTGGTAGAGACGAGGCATGCCTCGTCTCTACATTAAAATTATCCAGATTTGCATACTCAACAAAAAATTTATAAACATTCCACAACATCAAATAAAACTGTCTCCTCACTTCATCAGCTTTTTTATACCCAAAAAGCATATTATCAGCTGGATTGTGACGGGAAAACATCCACCTCATCACGTCCACTCCGATTTTATCCGCCCCTTCGTTAAATTCAATCGCGTTACCCCAACTTTTATGCATCGGCCGACCATCTTCTCCAAGTTGTGTTCCAAAACCCAATACTCGTTCAAAAGGAGCCTCATTTTCAAGAACGGTTGATTCGGCAATAAGGGCATAAAACCAGTTTTTAAATTGACCCGGAAAAGATTCCGTGATGAAATTAGCCGGAAACCATTTTCGCCATTCTTTTTTATTTTCCAGATAAAGTGGCTGACTTTTATTATCTTTTGAGATGGTTGAGTAAGGAACAATTCCAGCGTCCAGCCAAGGATTTCCTACATCATTAATTCGTGACAACGGTCTTCCGCATTTTTGACATTTTATTTTTACCTCATCAATAAAAGGTTTATGAGGTGTATGGCCTTCAAATTCTTTCCAGCCGGTAACGGCCCGTTTTTTTAATTCTTCTTTCGAACCAATTACTTCAAAATTTCCACACCCGTCTTTTCCCTGGCACTCATAAATAGGCAAGGCTAATCCCCAATAACGGTTTTTTTTTGAAATCAACCAATCCTGCATGTTTTTTAGCCAATCAAGTTCCCGATCAAGGCCAAACTCCGGCATCCACTTGATTTTTTTCGTCACATTCATCATTCTCTCGCGTAAGGTTAAATTAGTTTGCTTGCCGGCCGTAGCCTTGCGCGAAGGCCGGTCCATAGCAATATACCACTCGTCTTCAACCTTCCAGACTAATTCTGTTTTACATCTCCAACAAGCCGGATAGCGATGTTTATATTTTTCAATATTAAATGCCCAACACGCTCCATTACTATTTTTAGTTGTTTTTAAATATTCCAAAATTATTTCTGGATGTTTTTTAGCATTCTTTCCTGTTAAAAATCCCAATCCATCAATATAGTCAGCATTGTCTGCTATTACTGGAATCATTGGTAATCCCAATTTTTTACCCATCTTAAAATCTTCAACTCCGGCTGAAACAGCTGTGTGGACCATACCCGTTCCTTCTGTAGTCGTGATTGGTAAAATCATTTTATCTGTGGCAAAAACTGTGTGAAATTTATCGGGATTAGCATCTGCAACGGCCTTAACCTTCGGTAAATCATCAAATGGGCCACTATATTTTAAACCAACCAATTCTTTTCCTTTTACAGTTTTTAAGATTTTAAAGTTTTCTTTGAAAACTGCTTTGACTAACTCCTTCGCTACCCAAAATTTCTGGTCAGTTGTCCCTGCTACTAATGAATAATCAATAGTTTCATCAACAGCAACGGCAATATTGGCCGGAATTGTCCAGGGAGTAGTTGTCCAGACTAAAAGATTTTCGTTTTTTCGACCAACAATCGGTAGTTCAAAATAAACAGATTCATGAACAAGTTCTTTGTAATCCTCGGTCAGCATTTCATGTTGAGAAATGGCTGTTTCACATCTCGGACACCAAGGAACTGATTCGTGTCCTTTGTAAATCCAACCATGGTCATAACATTTTTTCAAAAAATTCCAAATCATGTAGTTATTTTCGTCGCTCATTGTGAAGTAGGAATGCTCCCAGTCAGCAAAATATCCAAGGCGTTTAGATTGCTCTGTTTGAATACCGGAATATTTTTTGACTCGGTCCTTACAAAGCTGAACAAATTTAGCGATTGAAGCTTTAGAATCCCCGGGGACAAGATTTTCAATATCCTTTTTTGTGTGGAGTTTTAATTCTTTTTCCACTTCAACTTCTACCCAAAGACCCTGACAGTCAAAACCGTTTTGGAATCTTTGTTTATAACCTAGCAGATTATAGAAACGCGGCCAAAGGTCTTTGTAGGTTCTTCCCCATGCATGGTGAACACCCATAGGATTATTGGCAGTAATCGGCCCATCTAAGAAGGAAAAATATTTTTTAGAATTCTTATTCTTGTCCAAATACTTTTTTACAATTCCCTTTTCATACCAATGCTTCAACCACTTTTTTTCCATTTCAGGAAAATTTTCACTTAGATTTACAGGTTTGAACATAAGCAAATATTATAATATAAAAATTATAATAATTATAAAGATTATAACGATTATTTTTTACGCAGGAAAGCCGGGATATCAAATTCTGAAGAGTCGTCGTCAATAAATTCTTCCTCATCACTTATATTTTCCTCGCCCGCCGTAGTCTTGACGGAGGCGGGTTTATCTTGCTCTTCAACTTCTTCAGACTTTTTAAACCTAAACAACTTCAGCCGATTATCGTCAAACTTAGTGGCAATGATTGTTACTTTAATTTGATCCATTAATTTATCATCAATAACCGCACCAAAAATAATATCGGCATCTGGATCAACTGATTTTGCAATAACTGATGCCGCCTCATCAACTTCAGCCATAGTCAGATCTGGACCGCCAACCACGTTAAATAAGACCCCTTTAGCCCCTTCTATTGATATGTCTAAGAGTGGAGAAGAAATCGCCTGTTTTATAGCCGCAATTGCCCGTTTGTCCCCACTGCCGATACCAACTCCCATTAGGGCTGTTCCCGATCCCTGCATAATGCTTCTAATATCTGCAAAGTCCACATTAATCAAACCGGGCGTGGTAATCAGTTCGGCAATGCCTTTAACTCCTTGATGAAGAACCGCATCTATTCTTTTGAAGGCTTCAAGAATTGGTGTTTTTTTATCTATAATATTTAAGATTCGTTGATTAGGAACAACGATTAAAGTATCAACTTTTTCCTTAAGACGCATAATCCCTTCGTCTGCGCAAAATTTTCGTTTACTCCCCTCGAATTCAAACGGTTTGGTAACCACAGCAATTGTCAAAGCCCCACTTTCCTTAGCTATTTCGGCAATTACCGGTGCAGCCCCTGTTCCAGTTCCCCCACCTTCTCCACAGCTCAGAAAAATCATATCAGCGCCGGATAGGTCTTCTTTTAATCTTTCTTTTGATTCTTCCGCTGCCTGACGACCAACTTCGGGATCGCCTCCGCTCCCGAGTCCCTTAGTCAGATTTTCACCGATTTGAATTTTTACAGTAGCTTTATTATTAAGGAGGGCCTGAGCATCAGTATTAACAGCTATAAATTCGACACCGTTAATTCCCCCCTCTTCCACCATAAAAGACAAGGCGTTTCCACCACCACCGCCAATTCCAACTACTTTTATTCTTGCCGCCTGTCCAGCTCGGGGTTTAATTAACATAATAACATTATACGAATCTACGAATTTATCCGAATGCTACGAATTATGCGAATATTCGTATTTTTCGCATCATTCGCATTTCTTCATTCGTGGTATTCGTATTATAACTACGGGATAAACTGCTTAAAAAAGTTCTTTAAATTGCCTATAGAGTTCCCTAATTTAAAGTCCTTTAATATTTTACCAAAATTTTTAAAGCTATCTTTGTCAATAGAAATATTATTTTTTCCATATAAAAGCAAGCCAACTGTTGTCGAATACTGAGGATCAATAATTTCGTCCACTAGCCCTGATACCTTTTCCGGAAAACCAATTCTTATTGGCAGGCCAACGACTCTTTTACCTGTTTCCAACATTCCAATTGTTAAAGCTCCGCCCCCGGTAATAACTAATCCCGATGGAATTTGCTGACCAAACCCGCTCTTTTCAATTTCTTCAAAAATTAATTTAAAAATTTCTTCGAGACGGGGGGCAATGATTCCGTCAACCAAGGTTTTTAAGGAAACTTCCGTTATATCCTCCGGCAAATCAAGTTCTTTCAAATTTATTTGTGGTGTTTTTTTCTTTCCGTCAAAATTTTTGCTTAAAAAAATCTTTATTTTCTCAGCTGAGTTTAAAGAAACCCGTAAACCAACTGCAATATCATTTGAAATATGACGGGCTCCAATTGGGATTGAAGAAGAATAAGACAGAGCTCCATCAACGTAGATTGATAGATCAATTTTTCCACCGCCAATATCAACTAAAATTATTCCTAGTTCTTTTTCTGTGTCGGTTAATACCGCTTCGGCTGATGCCAGCCCTGAAAAAACAAAACCTTGATTTTCAATTCCTAAATCGCTTAAAATTCTTTCTTGATTTTTTAAATTGGTGGTTGACGCAGTGATGATATGTGTTTCCACTTCCAACCGCACTCCGCTCATTCCCACCGGATTTTTTATTCCCGATTGGCCATCAACAATATAGTCGCGGGGTATAACTTCAATAATTCTACGTGTTGAAGAAAGGGAAATTGCTTTGGCGGCTTCAATCACCCTAGCTACGTCCTCTTCGTTTATTTCTCCCTGTGGATTAGAAACAGCCACAATTCCATGAGAGTTTAATGACGAAATATGAGGTCCCCCGACGGCAACAAAGGCTTTGTTAATTTTATGACCAGCCATCCTTTCTGCTTTCTCGACGCTGTCTTCAACGGCCTCGGTCGCTTCTTTTATATCAACTACCAACCCCCTTCGTACTCCTTTCGCTACCGTTGTATTAAAACCGATTATTTTTAATTCATCTATTTCAGGCGAATCCATTCCCGCGACGGTGGCAATCTTAGAGCTGCCTATGTCAATTCCACAAATTAAGTTGTCTGCCATAAATATAATACGAATCTACAAATATTATGCAAATGCTGCGAATTATGCGAATATTCGTATAATTCGTATCATTCGAATTTCTTTATTCGTGGTATTCGTATTATGTTAGAACTCTATAATCGGTTTATTAAATCTTAAATCAATCTTTTTAAACTCTTTTCCCTCAATCTTAAACTGTCTAATAATCAATTCTAACTGATAATTCTGAACGTCTTTATCCTTACTGTTACTAAATACTATTATCCTGCTATCGTTCAAATTAAATACTAACATATCCTGTCCTTTGATATCAATAGTTAATGGTCTTAAATTTATTTGCTTTAACTTATCTATAAAGAATAAGGTTTGTTTAATATCCTTGTAATCAATCCAGCTTCCTGTTTGAAAGGAGCCCGCATTTAATTTTTGATAATAATTAATTATTGGTAAATACGGTTGTCTATCTTTTATTTTTTGTAAAATTCTTCCGTCGCACGATAGATTGAAAAAACCATTATTTACAATCAGTGAAACACACGGTTCATAAAAAGTTACTGATATTTTTAGACTGTTAGGCCAAACTTTTTCAACAATGGCTGTCTTTAATAAAAAATTATTCTTAATTATTTTTTTGGAAATTTCATCTTCATCAACAAGCAATAAACTTTTATTTATTAACTCGCCTTTGTTAGTTAGTAAAAAATTTTGGTCAGAAACAAGCTGAATGTTTTTTATTAAGAAAAATTGATAAACAAAAAATATGATTGAAAAAGATATTAAGCAAAGAAGAATAAAAATCAAAAAAAATTTAATCTTCTTTAAAAATTTCATCAATAAGATATTTTGAGACATTTTTTTTATAAAATTTTGATAAATTTTTAAAATTATTTTTATAATAATCAATTCTATCTATCATCTGATTAATCAGCCGCAATAATTTTTCGCTCGGCGTAATCTGGTGAAAAATTTCTCCGCAACCGGCCTTAGTAAAAATTTCTGCGTGATGTTGTTGTTCGCGTCCTGCCGACCAAGGTAATGGTATGAACAACGCCGGTATGTTTAGACTCAAAAGTTCAAAAAAAGTATTGGCTCCGGCTCTCCCAATTACTAAGTCGGTCTTACTGTAAATATAACCAATTTGATCATCAAAAAAGTGTTTGACCAAAAAATATCTCGATTGTAGTTCTCTAGATAGTTTTTTTTTCAAAAGTAACAGATCCTCATAATCATGGTATTCTTTTGTATCTCCAACCTGATGGATGACAATATAGCCATATAACAATTTAGCAACAATTTTCTTTATGTGCATATTTATGCTATGTGATCCAAGTGAGCCACCGGTAATATAAATTACCGGCCGGTCTTTTTTTATTTCAAAGGGTTTGTCCCTAATTTTAAAGATAGAAGGTTTAACGGGATTACCGGAAACATAGGTTTTATTGGCCGGAAAATTATTTTTTACTTCATCAAATGAAACGAAGATTTTTTTTGAAAAAAAGCCAATTAGTTTATTTGCTAAACCCGGTTTAATTGTCTGTTCATGAGTAAAAATTGGAATTCTAAATATAAAACCCCAAAATACAATTGGTAGAGCCAAATAACCGCCAAATGACATAATTTTATCAGGTCGGTATTTATTAATAATAAAAAATGCTTGAATAAATCCTAAAGGAATTCTAATAAAACTAATCAATGAAGAGACAGAAATCATTCTATTTAATCGACCGGCCTCTATTGAGACAAATACAAGGTTTTTTTTACTAATTTCTTTGTACTCTAGAGATAAAGTTCGCTCTCGATCTGTTGGGTATTTACGGCCAACAAAAATTATATCAATATCTTTCTTTGTTTTTTCAATTTCTTCAATTAAAGCTAAAGCCGGAGCTAAATGTCCACCGGTGATTAGTAACTTCATAATTAGATCAAAACTTAAATATCAAATATCAAAGCCTATTTTAAAGCTAAAAGTTTTTAACTTTAAACTTGTTTTTGAACTTTGATTTTTGATCTTTGAGATTGTCTTATTATACCTTTACCCGTCTCTCAATATTCATCATAATCCCAATCAATACAAATGATATTAATAAATTCGATCCTCCATATGATAGAAATGGAAGAGGAACTCCGACGATTGGAAAGAGCCCTGTCATTCCGGCTAAATTAACAATAAACTGTAAATTAAAAAAGGCAAAAATACCAATCATTATTAATTTAGAAAGCCTATCAGGTGCCAGTCTTATCAAATGATATATTTTATAAACAAAAACAAAATATAATCCAATTAAGATTAATCCGCCTATAAAACCATACTCTTCTCCAATGATGGCGAAAATTGAATCTGTGTGCGCTTCCGGTAAAAATAAATATTTTTGACGCGAGGCGCCAAATCCTCGTCCAAAAAATCCTCCGGAAGATAGGGAAATAAAAATTTGGTTGATATGGTAGGAAATTCCCAAGGGGTCTACTGAAGGATTCAAAAAAGATAATAAACGATTAAAACGATAAGTTGATAATTTAATTAAAAAATATAGACTTAAGATGGAACCGCCAAAAATAAAAACGAAATCTGTAAAATTAGCACCGGAAAAATAATAAATAATTAAGCTGATCAAAAAAATTATTATAGCTGTTCCCATATCCGGCTGTAAAATAATTAAAAAAACTAAAAAACCCATTAAAGTAATAAAAGGCAGAAATCTATTTTTTTCTTTATTAGTAAACCATGAAGATAGATAAATAATTATTGAAAATTTGGCTAATTCTGTAGGCTGTAGATTAAAAAAGCCAAAATCAATCCAACGTCTTGCTCCTCCTACAGTTGAACCGATTCCAGGAATCAATACTAACACTAACAAAATAATCGTGAGTATTAAAGAAATAAATGAAAGTAAATAAAGTTTGTGATAATCGATAAAAGAAAAAATGGCCATAATAATTAGGCCAAAAAAAATCCAAATCGCCTGTGATTTTAAATAGTATAAACTGTCACCGAATTGCCGAGAACTGCTTACCGCCGATGCTTCAAAAATAAATATCAAACCAACCAGAGATAAAATTATAGGAATAGTTATTAAGGGTAGAAAGAATTTGTTTCGAATAAATAATCTTTTAAACATAAACTTAATCTTCATTATAAAGATAATATTCACAAAGCTCAAATCTTCTCTAAATGTCATTCCCGCGGAGGCGGGAATCCAGACTAAAATTACTTTTTTTGTTTTCAACAATCGAACAATGAAACAATTTAACAATCTGACAATTCCTTTGCTACACCGTAACATTAGGGTGTAGCATTTTTTCAGCGCGTAACCATTCAGTTCTCTCCAAAATAGCCTCATAATTTGCATTCTCTTACCCTT
>CAYHOJ010000010.1:0-17158 GCA_964358305.1 uncultured Gammaproteobacteria bacterium
CCAAAAGTAATTGCATCATGGGATTTTTTTTTCCATTTTGGATATCAGTCCAAGCGATCATTGAATTGATCCTTAACACTTCGTGCATTTCCTGGCGATTAGCTCCTTTTTTGACAGCCTCTAAAATTATGGATTCAGAGGCAGCAAATGAGGCGTACTGTCTTAAATTAAAACTAATTCGCTCTCGATTAATAACTAACCCACTGATAATTTTTTCTGCAGTTATCAAAATTTGATCAGTTGTTAAAAAAGCTTCAGCAATGACAATTCTTTTATTGGCAGAATCATCAAGGGTTCTTTCTAAGTATGAAAGCGACGCATTTTCGGAAGCTGTTTGAGGAAGAGCGGCAACGAAACGGGCGAGAGAACAAATATTTTCACTGCTAATCGGATTTTTTTTGAAAGGCATGGCTGACGATCCAACCTGTTTTTTTCCAAATGGCTCAGACCATTCTCCGTAAAGAGGTGACTGAAGAATTCTTAGGTCTCCCGCAAATTTGGCAAGAGCCGAAGTCACCATTACCAAACTATTCAAAACAATAAAATCAAAAAGACGGGGATAGACCTGACCACTAATTAAAGCGGCCTCAATCCCCAAGCTTTTCATTACTTTACTTTCTAATTCCCCAGCGGATATTGTTTTACCTGCCTGCGCAGGCAGGTCTTTTAATAACTCTTTATAACTTGCCGCAGTTCCTACTGCACCCTTCATTCCTTTTCCTTTAATAGTTTTTTTGGCAAACTGGATAAATTCATAAGAGGTAAGTAAATCTTGGGCATAAAAAGCCAAACGATAGCCGACGGTTGTTGGCTCGGCCGGTTGTAGATGTGTGTATCCTAAACAAGGAAAATCAGAATATTCGTCAATTTTATCAGCCAGTAAATTTAGGATAGTAATAACTTTTTTTTCAACAATTTCCAAAGCTTCCTGAATTCTTACCATATCAGCGTTATCAACAACGTCCATACTGGTCGCTCCCAGATGAATTTTTCCTCCGCCGATTTTTGTTTTCTCGGCAAATTCTTTGATTGCCGCCACAACGTCGTGCTTGGTATCTTTTTCCAGTTCAAAGATTTTTTCTATATCAATATTTTTTTCGTTTTTTTTCAGATCATCAAGTTCTTCTTTGCTGACTAGTCCAACTTGATGCTGGGCAACGGCCAAAGCAATCCAGATCTTCCGCCAAAGTTCGTACTTATGTTTCTCACTGAAAATTTTTCTCATCTCATCAGAACCATACCGCCAGGTAAGAGGTGACAAATATGTAGAAAAATCGAAATTGTTCATATCTACGTTAATATTTTAGCAAAATTATTAATTTTAATCGCCTCTTTTATTTCCATCGCTACTCTTTCTCCAACAGAAATATTTTTTCCATAAAGATAATTTCCGTAAGGAGTAGACGCAATCCCAGGTGATCCGGGCATGCGGGGAGAAATATCAATGACTGTAATTTCTTTTTTAGGTGGCCCAGCAGTAATGATGCTCTGCAGTGCAAAAGGCCCGATGATTCCTGGGGAAAATAACTCTTTACTTGTTTTAACAAATCTTTCCCCAAGTTCAAAAGCTTTTTCCAACATTGATTCAAGGACGGTGACGGCAATGTGACCCGCCTCTTCGTATTTAACATTAATTTTTTTGGAAACCTCAGTTTGATAAGAAGCAGGGATCTTGAGTAAGCCTTCAATATTAGTTTGTCTTCGCATATCAGTACCCAACAGTTCTAATCGGTCAGAAATAGGGGAATAGAAAAAATTAAAGTTAACCTGAACACCAACGACAAATTCTTCAATAACTGATTGTTTTAATTGTTCTTCGGTAAAGACTCCCTGTTTTAATTTTTCTTCAACTTGTTTCTTATAATCTTCATAAGACTCCGCCAAAAAGAAAGCTCGTTCAAAGACCCGTTTTTTTTCCTGAACTTTAATCAAGCATAATCGATCAATTTCTTTTGGATCCTTAAACTGTTTTGGATATTTGATTCCGGATTTTTCCAATAAATAATATTGATTTTCGGCGCGTCCACGTTCCTCAATTTTTAGAAGTTGACGGTTGCCAAACATAGGAACATTGAAATCATTTTCAATTGTTTCATAGTCAAAATTCAAATAAGCCTCAAAGGATCGGTTTGGAACGAAAATACAATTTTTTCCCAACAATTGTTTTTGAACCTCCGGTTTTAGTAAATCAGTGAATTTATTAAGTGTTATAGTTTCGTCAACACAGCCTAATTTTCCATCAGTTTTATAATATTTTTCATAAGTTTTTTCCCGACCAATTTCTGTAATGACTAAAGTTTTAAAACCTAAATTTTTTGCTCCCCGGCAAACGTCAAGAGCAGAATGAGAGCCGAGGGTGGCAATCGTAAGTTTAGATAGATTATAAGAATTTAAAATATTTTTTATATTCATTTTAGTTATTAATCACTAGAACTTTTAAAAGTTCGGCTCAGTATTTTTTGACCGCCACACCCCTAAAGGGGCCCCTGGCGATTATCAAAAAATACTTGCGCCTCACTTTATAAAACAACAGCAAAAGCGGGACACTTAATTTTTTGCGACTTGGGAGTCCCCGAAAAGGGGAGGGTTCCCACGGAGCAATAAAATTCAGTGACACGCTTTAACATTTTAATCTAAGATTAAATTTAACCTATTTTCTTTAATTGCTATTTTAATTTCTCTTGCAATTCTTCTTCCCGTGCTCATAGGTTCATTATAAAGTAAATCTGCATATGGTGAACCCTCAATAAAAAGATTAGTGCCAGCCACAATCCGAGCTGAAATTTCAATCACATAAAATTTTTGGTCAGGAGTAATAATCGTTTCTAAACAAAATGGGCCAAATAATCCTTGAGGACTTATTAATTCTTGAGATTTTTTAACAACTTTTTCTCCCATAGAATAAGCTTCCGGCAACATCGACTCCCTCAAAACCAGAGGACTGTTCCCAACCACAACATAACTTGGCTCAATATTAATCTGCTGGTTCAATGGAATTCTTCCCAGAGCATCAACATTGGTTTCGTATCGCCTGTCCATACTTAAGATTTCTAAAGTTTTCGTTAACGGAGAATAGAAATAGTGAACATATAATGAAACGCCAACAACATATTGTTGAATTACAAATTGTTTTCCTTTAAAAAGCTTTATTTTTTCTTCCAATTCTAACTTGTTATTTACAAGAAAATAACCTTTCCCGCCGGCGGCTCCAAACGATTTGATAATAACCGGGAATTCAACATCTTTAATATCCTTAAATTCTTTAGGGGTATTTATTCCAGCTTTTTTTAGCCATTCACCTTGTTTAACCCGATCAAACTCAAAATCAAGAACTTTTTTATTTCCAAAATAAGGCAAGGTCATTTTCTTATTACCTTCCATGCCAAGATAGGCGACGAAAGATCCGTGAGGAATAACAATTATTTTTTTATCTTTTAGTTTTTTTTCAATTTCGGGAAATTCCGAAAAAGCATTAACACCGATAATTTCATCAATAAAAGAATATCTTTTATAGAAAGAAATTTGTTTATTGAGAGCAATTACTAAAGTTTTGAATCCTTCGTCATGAGCCCCTTTCAAAATTTGAAGAGCAGAGTGGCTACCAAGAGTTGTAATCGTGTATTGGTTATTCATAAGTTACTTAAAATAGTTTACCCCATTTTTAAAAATTTGTAACCCTGGTCCAAATTTTGGAAGTTTTTTACCTTCCCGTAAATATTTTTCTTTAAGATATGGCCAGTTAGGTAGTTGAGTAAAGAACATGGCTCGCTCAGGGTGGGGCATTAAACCAAAAATTCTTTTACTTTCATCCGTAATTCCGGCAATATTCTCCAAGGTTCCAGTTGGGTTAACTTTATCATATTTTAAAGCAATCAGATTTTTTTTATTTATTTGTTCAAGAACTTCTTTATTGGCAAAAAATTTACCTTCACCATGAGCAATTGGTAAAGTTATTTCTTTAATTCCGGAAAGCCATGGAGTATCACTTTCTATTTTTAAATCAAACCAACCGGTCGAGTAGCGGGTTGACTCATTTGGTAAAAGAGCTACTTGACGTTCTCCATATTTTCTGTCGAGAGCAGGGATTAGTCCCAAATTAACCAAAACTTGAAAGCCATTACAAATCCCAATTACTAATCTGTCTTTAGTTACGAATTTTAAAATACTTTCCCAAAGATGATTTCTTAATTTCAAACCATAAGCATTTCCGGAGCCGGTATCATCACCGTAAGCAAAACCGCCTGGAATGGCCATGATTTGAAAATCACTTAATAGATTTTTATTTTTTATCAAATCATTAATGTGAACAATTTTTCCCAGACCGCCGGCCAGTTCAAAAGCGTATTTGGTTTCATCTTCGCAATTCAAACCATAGCCGGATAAAATTAAAACTTTTGGTTTATACATATCTAATTTTTTAATTTATAAAGCTCGGTTCGATATTTTTCGTCCGCCACACCCCCAAGGGGGCCCCTGGCGATTAACGAAAAATATCTACACCTCGCTTTAGCAAACGAGGTAACCGAAATTTTTTTTCGAAAATTACGTTACCGAGTTTCATATAAATTATTTTTAATAATTCTTAAACACTAACTTATAAGCTTTTTCTATCTGGTTAAGACTTAAATTAATAATATTTTTATTATCTAATCCATTAATTGTTAACTGTTGATTATTTGTTACCAGACCGATTTGCTTGATTGAATTTCCTTCCATAATTTTTTCAAACCTTTTTTTATTTTGAGGATTAATAGTTGCTAATATTCTTCCTTGGCTTTCGGAAAATAAAGCAAAATCGTTACGGGAAACAGAACTTGGTAATTTATCAAGAGAAATTTCTATTCCTAATTTACCAGCAAGGGAAGTCTTAGCTAAGGCAACTCCCAAACCTCCTCGGGTAATACTAATTGCTGAAGAAATTAATTGTTTTTGACTGGCTTTGTAAAAAGCTGAATACAGTTTTTTATTTTTTAAGCCGTTAACTTTAGGAACATTATTTCCAACCGATTTATTCATAGCAAAATATTCTGATCCACCTAGTTCGTCTTTTGTTTCACCTAAGATATAAACCAAGTCGCCCGGAAATTTAACGTCAATAGAAACCGTTTTCATCACGTCTTCAATAAGACCTATTGAAGAAATTAAAAGAGTCGGGGGAACGGATATTTTTACCGGATTGCCTTTTTCATCATAACCTTTAAAATCATTAAACATGCTATCTTTTCCGGAGATGTAGGGGGCTTCGTAAATTTTGGCAAAATTGTAACAGGCTTTTGTGGCTTTTTTTAATTGATATAATCTCTTCGGATCGTTAGAACTACACCAACAGAAATTATCAAGAAGAGCAATTTTATCAATATTAACTCCGGCGGCAACAAGATTTCTAATAGCCGTATCGATACAACAAGCAGCCATTTGGTAACAGTCAATCTCACTATAACTTGGGTAAAGTCCTTGGGATATGGCCACTGCCTGGGAAGAATTAAAAATTGGTTTCACGACAGTTGTTTCGCCGTTAACTTTTCCTTTCCCTTGTAAAGGTTTAATGACAGAATTTGCTTGAACTTCATGATCATATTGTTTTGATACAAATTCAAAACCAGTGATATTTAATCTTTGCATCATTGATAATAAAATTTGACTAAGATTTTTTTGTACTTTGATTTCTGGTTCCTTGAATTCTGTTTTTATTGGTGTTGTTTTCATCGGACGAACCGGTAGACCATCGTGTAAAAATTCCATATCAATGTCCATGATAATTTTTTTATGATAATTAACAACACATCGGCCACTGTCATTAAACTCTCCAATGACGGTTGCCTCAACGTCACGACTTTTCATCAGTTCAGAAAATTTTTCCCATTTATTTTTTGGCACCGCCAAAGTCATTCTTTCTTGAGATTCGGAAATCCAAATTTTCCAGGGTTCAAGACCATGATATTTTAAAGGCACTTTTTCCAAGTTAACCAAACAGCCATTTGACTCCTTAGCCATTTCAGCTACCGAACATGAAATCCCACCAGCTCCGTTATCAGTAATACTGTTGTAAAGTTTAAGATCGCGGGCTTCTTTGACGATGGCATCACTTAATTTTTTCTGAGTAATAGGATCACCGATTTGGACGGCACCAGCAGGACTTCCAGAAGTCAAAGCTTCAGAGGAAAAAGTGGCTCCGTGAATGCCGTCCTGGCCAACCCGGCCACCGACCATAACAATGTAGTCTCCTGGATGGGCTTTTTTTATAGCAGAAGATTTTTTTGGAATTAATCCGACCGTACCAACAAATACCAAAGGCTTTCCCTGATAATGATTATCAAAATATAAAAATCCCTGAGGAGTTGGGATGCCGGAACAGTTGCCTCCACTATTTACACCTGCGATGACTCCATCCATTATCCGGCGAGGGGAAAGTAATGGTTGTTTTTTTTCTTTATCACGAAAAATTAGAGATTTTAAATTTGGATTAGCAAAACAAAAACCATAATAATTAACAATCGGTTTAGCGCCCATATCAAATCCGATAGAATCTCGATTGACGCCAACTATTCCAGTGATTGCGCCACCAAATGGATCAAGCGCCGATGGGCTGTTATGAGTTTCAACTTTATGTGAGATTATATAATCTTTATCAAATTTTATTCCCCCTGAATTGTCTGTAAAAACGGAAATACAAAAATCATTCTTACCCTTCTTCTTCCTGATTTCAACCGTCGCTCTTTTTATATAATTATTAAACAAACCATTTTTTATTTCATCAATCGGGTCGGCAAAAATTGTATGTTTACAATGTTCCGACCAGGTCTGGGCAATTGACTCAAGTTCAATATCAGTCGGATTCCTGCCTAATTTTTGAAAGTAATTTTTTATGGTTTTCATGTAGGTTAAATCTAAGGCTAAAGTGCCACGACTGGAAATGGTCATTAATTGCTCATCGGAAACATTTAAATTAACCGTATTAACTCGGCCGGCAGATGACAACTTTACTTGAGGTACTATTCTATCCATTCCTTTATCTTTTAAATATTGTTTTTGAGTTTTAAAGTGAACTCTTTGAATTAAAGGATTAATCAAACCTTGACTGATTTTAATAATATCTTTTTCATCGACTTTACCGTTTACAAATAATAGTTGTGAAGAAAAAACTCCTTCATTTTCATTAAATTTTATTTTTAACTGGTCTTTAATAATTTCTTTAACGGTGTTGGCCACATTATCAGTCACTCCTGGTAAAAAACCAGTTTCTATGCCCCAGGAAAATTTATTAACTAAAGTCGGCTGATTAATCTTAAAATCTTGATAAACAGGATTAGTGAGGGATGAAGCAATTTTTTTTAATTGATTTTGATTAAGATCTTTTTTAATTGTATAAACGCTAATTGCTTGAGTATTTGATATTTTTGAAGAAACCTCAATTCTATTAATCATACTTGTCTCCAAATATTAATCCATTTTTTCCAATATCTTTTCGGAATTGCATTCCTTTGAAGTGAATATTTTTTTTCCCAATAAATTGATAAGCTTTTTTGATAGTTTCTTCTAAGGTTGATCCTGTTGAAGTAATAGATAAAACCCGGCCGCCGTTGGTAATAATTTTTTTATCAACTTCTTTTGTGCTGGCGTGAAATATTTGAATATCTTTATCATTAACTTTATCTAATCCGATTATCTGATCTCCTTTTTTATATTCTCCTGGGTAACCGGCAGATGCGAGAACTACCCCAACGGAAAAACCTTTTTTGAAAACGAGCTTTTTCTTTTTTAATTGATTTTTCTGTTGGGTAAGAAAAATTTCCACCAGATCTGACTCCAACTGCATCATTAATGGCTGGGTTTCCGGATCGCCAAAACGACAGTTATACTCTAAGACTTTTGGTCCTTCTCTTGTCAAGATTAATCCCGGGTAAAGAACTCCCTGATAAAGACAACCCTCCTTAGCCATCGCTTTAATAGTTGGGGCAACAATTTCTTTTTCAATTTGCATCAATAATTTTTTATCAACAAATGGAACAGGAGTATAAGCGCCCATGCCACCGGTATTTGGACCTTGGTTATTTTCAATCAGTCTCTTATGGTCTTGAGAAGATGAAAATGAAAGAAAATCTTTTCCGTCGGTTATTACCATAAATGATATTTCCTGACCATATAAACATTCCTCAATAATGATTTTTTCTGCTGATGGTCCAAAAGTTTTATCAATCATAAGCTCTGATAAAAATTTTTCAGCCTCTTTTCTATTTTTACAAATAGCAACCCCTTTTCCCAAACATAAACCATCGGCTTTTATAACTAAAGGGTATTTAGCTTTTTGTAAATATTTTTTAGCTTCACTGAAATAATTAAAAGCAAAATATTCCGCCGTTGGAATTTTATATTTTTTCATTAACTCTTTAGCAAAAGTTTTTGAACCCTCTATTTGAGCAGCTTTTTTAGATGGGCCGAAAATTTTTAGTTTTTCCTTTCTAAAAGCATCGGTAATTCCCAAAACCAAAGAAGTCTCCGGGCCGACCACCGTTAGATCAATCTTTTTATCTTTAGCAAACTTTAATAATTTACCTATATCAGTTACTTCAATTGAGATATTCTCTCCAATTTTCTTGGTACCTGGATTACCGGGAGCAAAATAAATTTTGGTTACAAGAGGCGACTGTTTTATTTTCCAACCTAAAGCATGTTCCCGTCCACCTGAGCCAATTATAAGTATTTTCATAATTTGTTAAAAAGCTCGATACCGAAATTTTTTATCGGAAAACAACAAACCGAAAAAAATTTGATATCTTCGCTTTTTAAAATTCTTCCTCCCACGGAGTCAAAAAATTTAGCGGCGAACTTTAACATATATTTTTTTATTTATTAATTACATAACTTCATTAACGTCTCAACATAAATTTTATTTTCTTTTTTCTTTAATCTTTTATAAAGGCTGTCCACTGTATCGTTTGGTAAAATCTTTTCAAAACAACGATTTAAAATTTTTCCGAAATCAAACTTTTCAGATAAAAAATGGACAGTTGATCCGGCATAAGTAGCTTTCTTATCCAAAAAGTTTTGAATGGCTATATCAGTTAATTTTCCCCGGTTCCAAAGTCCGGTCGTTTTGTCTGGGTTAATGACAAATCCATTCATTGTATTAGGAATAAGACCTGGGTGGAGATTAAGAACTTTATTTTTAAACGTATTTATTAAAGATAGAGGAACAATTAATTTCCAACCTGCTAAAACAACTAAGTCAATTTGATGATCTTTTAATATTTTTTCTAAATCATCTTTTTTGTTTACAGTCATTATAAAAATATTATTTTTTTTTGCTCTTTGCAAACCGTAGGCATTTTCTGAACTGCTGATAACTAAAACAATCTTAGCTCTTAATTTTTTATTTTCAACCGCATCAATAATAGCTTGAAGATTTGTTCCAGTCCCAGCTTCGGAAATTAAAATAGCTAGTTTTTTCATACTTCGACTTCGCTCAGTATTAATATTAATTTTTTTCAAAGACATCTTTTCTAAAACCGCCTTCAACGGGCATTGGATATTTTCCGTCAAAACAAGAGGCACAAAGTTTATTAGATTTAACTCTTGATGCTTTTTTTAACCCATCCAAACTCAAATAGGCCAAAGAATCCGCTCCAATAAATTTCTCTATTTCTTTTATCGTCAAATGAGACGCGATTAATTTTTTTTTATCTGGTGTATCAATTCCAAAATAACAAGGGTCAGTGATAGGGGGAGAGCAAACACGAATATGAATTTTTTTGACTCCACAACCTCTCAAAATTTTTATTATTTTTTTCATCGTTGTTCCTCGAACTATTGAATCATCAACGATAATAATTCTTTTTCCTTTAACAATTTTTTTTAATGGATTAAATTTTAATTTCACACCCATTTCACGAATATGTTGCTCAGGTTGAATAAAAGTGCGACCAATATACCTATTTTTAATAAGCATTTCTCCATATGGAATTCCAGAAGCTTTTGAGTAGCCGATTGCGGCCGACGTTCCCGAGTCTGGAACGGCAACGACTATATCAGCCCCGATTGGCGATTCATGAGCTAATATTTCTCCCGATCTTTGTCTGACTTGATGAACTAATTGTTTATTGAAAATACTATCTGGGCGAGCTAAATATACATATTCAAAAAGACAGAAACTTTTTTTTGAGGAACTAATTTTACCAACAACATTTATTCCTTTTTCATCAATAGTAACTATTTCTCCCGGGGCGACCTCCCTAATAAACTTTGCCCCGACCGTGTCCAATGCACAGGTTTCAGAACAGACAATATATGAGCCATTTAACTGGCCTAAAACCAAAGGCCTAAAACCATAAGTGTCCCTAAAAGCTATTAATTTATTTTTAGTTAAAGCAATCATACTGAAAGCACCCTGAAATTTTTTAAAAGAAGAGAGGATTTTTTCTTCCCAATTACGGCCATTTGAATTTTTTATTACCCAGCCCATAATTTCTGTATCACTGGTTGAAGATAATTTAATATCAGAAGGCAGTTCACTAGATAAATTTATTGCATTAATAATATTGCCATTATGAGCCAAAGCGAAGTCGTCATCTTTTAAATTTAAAACAACCGGCTGGACATTGCAAAGTTTGTTACCGCCGGTAGTTGAATAGCGGGTATGACCAATGGCTGCAAATCCTTTAAGAGAGTTAATTTTTTTTTCATCAAAAACTGTCGAGACTAATCCTAAACCCTTAACACTTTTTAGATTTTTTCCATCGGTAACTGTGATACCAGCTCCCTCCTGACCTCTGTGCTGAAGGCTGTATAAACCAAAAAAACTAATCCTCGCCACATCCTCACCTTTTCCGTAAATTCCAAAAATTCCACATTTGTCTTTGAGAGATTCCTCATTTTTAAGCTTTTTAATGTTGATCATATTTTTTTTAGTTTACAAAAAAACCCGCTCTGGGCGGGTGCTTTTTTTAGCTGAGAAAATTTGATTCCTCATTGAGTTAAAATTATACGGGATAAATAGCCATTTTGCAAGATGAAATTTAAATCAATTTTAAAGTAAATAATCTGTAAAATTATCATTATTAATTAGATTAACAGGAACATTGTATTTAGAAGTAAATGCTTTTGTTACTTTGTCACCTCTCCATTTAATTTCAAAGGCTATGATTTCCCCATTACCATCTTTTACTACAAGATCCACTTCGCTTCCAATTTTGGTTCTCCAAAAATACATTTTTTTAATATTCCCTCCTAAAAATATTTTCTTTGCAAATTCAGAAACAATCCAGTTTTCCCAAAGACTTCCAATATCTGATCGATTTATATCTAAATTAAATTCGTTTATCAAAGCATTTCTTACTCCTGTATCCCAAAAGTAAATCTTTTGACTTTTTATTATTTCCTTTCTTGGATTATTTCCAAATGCAGGCAGACGAAAGATTACAAATGTTCTTTCAAGCAAATCCAAATAACGATTAATCGTGATTCTAGAAATTCCTAAATTATTTGAAAGTTCATTAACTGAGACTTCAGAACCTGATTGATAAGCTAAAAGAGATAATAACTTTCTTATTAGTTGAGGTTCTTTAATGAGCCCTGAATATAAGACATCTTTTAATAAATAATCTGACACTAAATTTATTAAATATTCCTGTTTATTTGAAGTAGTTACAGCTTCAGGGTATGATCCAAAAACCATGTTATTAAATGCTAATGTGTCTATTTGATTTTTATAAAATTCAATTCCTTTTTTATTTTTTTCTGAAACTCCCCAGTTCTGAGAATATAAAATTTCTGAAAAGAGAAGAGGTGGTAAATATAATTTAATATTTCTGCCTGTTAGACTTTCAGCTGACTGATTTAGCAAATTTAAACTCGATGAACCAGACATTATAAATTTGACAGCCAGATTTGAATCATACCAACCTTTAACAATTATCCCTGCTTCGGATAATTTTTGTGCCTCATCAATGATCAAAACTTCCGGGTTAGAAAATGAACGCATCGCCGATTGGGGACTAAGGATAGACGATCTCAAGAAAAACTGTTTATCAACTTCAATATCAAGATTTAAATATTTGGTTTTTTTATCAGATAAGTTACTCTTAATAAGAGTAGTTTTACCCACCTGTCTTGCTCCAAGAATCATTAAAACCTTGGAGTTGCTCAAATTTAACCAAGAATTTATATGTTTATCTGCCTCTCTCTTTATCAATTTCATATGTAACCGTAGTATACAAAAGTATATATCTTTTTGTCAAGTGGTATTTCTCAATAATACATCTCCTGCCAGTGGGCGTCGACTTCGATATTCAAATCAAGAAAAACTTTTTTATTAATAGCTAAAGCAATTTCTTTGCGGGCATAACTACCTATTTCCTTAATCTTTCTACCCTCTTTTCCTATCAACATTCCCTTATATCGATCATTAGTTGTCAATATTCTAGCCTTAATATATGTTGTCCCATTTTTTCGCTCAACCACCTGATCAACTATAACTGTTGTTGTATAGGGAATTTCTTCACCCATCATCAAAAATATTTTTTCTCTAATTAATTCTCCGAGAAAAATCTTACTATCAAGATTAATAAGAGGGTAGACCATATCAGGAGGTAGTTCTTCAGAATCAATATTTTTTTCTGGTAAATATTCAAATATTTTATCCAGTAATGGTTTTACATGCATATTATTAATGGCAGATATTTGGAATACGTCTTTGAATTCTTCTTCTAAAAATTTATATTGGGGTAAAAAAGATTTTCCCGGATCATCAATCTTGTTAATAACTAATATTTTTGGTCTACTGATCTTTCTTACTAATCCAAGCACCTTACTTTCTTCAAAATCACGTTTTCTGGTAGCATCAACCATATAGATAACCAAGTCAACACTTTCATTTAAGATCTGTAAAGTCTTTTCATTAATTCGTTTAGAGAGAAAATCTTTCGCTTTTCCCACAATTCCCGGTGTGTCTACAAAAATAATTTTTCCCCGCTCTTCTTCATAAAGGGCTCGGATAGAAAACCTGGTCGTTTGTGGTTTTGGAGAAGTAATGGCCACTTTTTGTCCAATAACATTATTGACAAAAGTCGATTTACCAACATTAGCTCTTCCTATCAATAATACTTTGCCGATTTTTATCATGTCTATATTGTACCTCATCATCCCAACTCAGGCCACCCAAAATTGAATTATTTAATTTAGACCATTTAAAAAGAGTAAAACTGGAATGTCCGCGTATTTTTAGAAATTTTACCTCGGGAAGATCTAATATCCCAGCTTTCTGCCAAATTTGGGCTACTAAACTACCACAATAAATTGCTTTAACTGTTTTTTTAAGCTTTCTAGTTAAAAAAGCCAATTTTGTTTTTGAATTTAATGGGTCAAAATTTATCGCATAGAATTTTTTTATCAGAGGAATCATGGAAAAAGAATATACAACCGGTTGACCATCAATTATTCCAGAATCACTAATTTCTTTGGCAATAAGACCGGCTTTTTTTATCATTTCTTTGTCTTGGGCGGGAGGGGGTCCAAAAAATATTTTTCTATAATCTCCTTTATTGAAAAGTTCAATATATTCAATGGCAGTAATAATTCGGAGTCCTGACATATCTGATTGACTATCTACTAGTGGACCAACTCCGAGCCCAATTGGCGGGGGAGCAGCATTAAGTAAAAGAGCATCAAATAAATTAAGGTTTATTTCATCTTGATGAGGAATTATGGCAACATGATCAATATAATTTTTTTCTCGGACAAAATAAATTGCCCAACCCGGTTTAACTTTTGTATTTTTAGCCTTTTCTTTTAATTCATTCCAAGATGGGAAATGAATAGTTGGAAGATCATTAAAAGAAATTTTTTGAATCCTATTTAAAAATATTTCTAATTTATCATGTATTGAAGCGATGCTCATAGCTAATAATGATACAATAAACAGCATTAAATTGTGGTACAATATAATTCATTAATCCACCGATTTATGATGGTGGTTTTTTTTATACTATGGAAATTCGAAACGTTGTTATTATTGCTCACGTTGATCACGGCAAGACCACTTTAGTGGATGCTATTCTTAAACAAACCCATACTTTTCGTGACAATCAAAAAGAAATGGGCGAGACTTTGATCATGGATTCAAACGACTTGGAAAGGGAAAAAGGAATAACAATTCTAGCTAAAAATACAGCTGTTTTTTACTCGCCTTCGCATAAAGCTTCGGCGGAGCAAAGCAAAACTACGAAAATTAATATTATTGATACGCCCGGTCATGCCGATTTTGGCGGAGAAGTGGAACGCGTTATTAACATGGCTTCAGGAGCAATTCTATTAGTTGATGCCGCTGAAGGTCCTCTTCCTCAGACAAAATTTGTTTTAAAAAAAGCCATTGAGGCAAAGTTAAAACTGATTTTAATCATTAATAAGATTGATAAAAAAGACGCCAGACCAAAGGAAGTTTTGGCCCAAGTTGAAGATTTAATTTTAGAACTAGCTCTAGACGAGTCCTTTCTTCATTTCAAAACTCTTTACGCCGTTGGAAGAGATGGTAAAGCTTTCTATGAACTTCCAGAGAAATACGACTCAACAAGCAAAGACAACCTTGTTCCTTTATTTGATACGATAATTAAAGAAATAGATAATAGTGCGATTGACGATGATAAACCTTTTCAAATGTTAATTTCAACCTTGGACTATGACAATTATGTTGGCAAACTTTGTATTGGTGAAGTGTCTCAAGGAATATTAAAAAAAGATCAACCGATTGTTTTAGTTCAAGATAATAAAATAATTGGTCAGTACCGGGCCCAAAAACTATATACATTCGAAGGTTTACAAAAAAAAGAAGTTAATTGGGTTGCCAGTGGTGATATTGTGGCCATTGCCGGCATTCCCCAATTAAATATCGGTCAAACAATTTGTGATCCATCCAGCCCCATCAGTCTTCCATCAATTAAAGTTGAAGACCCAACAATTAAAATTACCATCGGCCCAAACACAAGTCCACTATCCGGAAGAGAGGGAAAATACTGTACTTCTCGGCAAATTAAAGAAAGATTAGAAAAAGAAAAACAGACAAACTTAGGATTAAAAATAGAAGAAGACCCTGAGGGAGTTAATTATGTGGTTTATGGTCGAGGAGAATTACATTTAGCGATTTTGATTGAAACAATGAGACGGGAAGGATATGAGCTTCAAGTTTCAAAACCCCAAGTTATTTACAAAAAAATTAATGGAGTAATTAATGAGCCATTTGAAGAAGTGACGATTGACGTTGATAAAGATTATATGGGTTTGGTGACTGAGGAGTTTGGGAAACGAAAAGGAGAGATGATTGATATGGTGACAACAGGTAATACGACTAGATTAATATATAAAATTTCAGATTATAATTTGCTTGGAGTCAGAAGTTCATTGCTCACAAAAACCAGGGGAACAGCTATTCTTAGTGCTTACTTTTTGGGTTATTTCCCAAAAGGACTAAAAATGGAATCAACAAGAAATGGTGCCCTGATTTCTGTTAAGGCAGGAGAAACTGTTACCTATGGTTTAGTTAAGAGTCAGAGTCGGGGAACACTTTTTGTTGGAACAGGAATCCAAGTTTATGAAGGTATGGTGGTTGGCCTTTCCAGTAGAGAGATGGATATAGAAGTTAACGTTGTTAAAGAAAAACAACTAACAAATAACAGGTCAGCCGGCGAGGGAGTTTCGGTTGGTTTAATTCCAGCATCCCCAATGTCTCTTGAACAGGCATTAGATTTTATTAATGATGATGAAATGCTGGAAGTTACCCCATTAAATATCAGGATTAGAAAAGAACACCTCTCCCTTACTAAAAGAAGAGTCGAAGGCCGACGTGCTGAAAGTCTTTCAGCATAAAAAAACACTATCCTTCATAATAAAAATTAATTTAAAATTCTCTCTTGACAAATCGTATCAAAATGATACGATAAAGTATATGAATGATACGATTTTAGTACCAAGGCAAAAGCATATTATTAATTTAATTAACCAATCAGAAGGTTTGTTAAGAGAAGAAATTCAGAAGGAGATTCAATCACTTTATCCCATATCTCGGATAACATTAATCAGAGATTTAAATGTTTTATTAAAAAATAAATTAATCAAATCTCAAGGTCGGGCAAGAGCAACAAAATATTTATCTGAAATCGCAAATCCATTACTTCGTCAATTTGACATTAAAAGATATTTTGCTGATGATTCTGACAACCGAAAGAATACAAAAAAAACTTTAGATTTTAAAATATTTGAAAATCTTCACGACTTGTTTTCTCAAAATGAAGTAGCGATGTTTAATAAAATTTGTCATAGTTTTCGGAAAGAAACAACTAAATTAAACTCCGATATTTTAAAACGAGAATTAGAAAGGTTTGTAATAGAACTATCATGGAAATCTTCAAAAATTGAAGGAAACACATATTCACTTCTTGAAACAGAATCTCTTATAAAAGAACAAAAAGAAGCCGTAGGCAAAAGTAAAGAGGATGCAATAATGATTCTTAATCATAAAATTGTTTTTGAAGAAATATTAAAAAACAAAAATGATTTTAGAAATTTATCTGTATCAAAAATTAATCAGTTACATAATTTATTAATAAAAGATCTTAATGTCACAACTGGAATTAGAAAACAGGCAGTTGGAATTACCGGAACAACTTATCGACCTCTTGATAATGAACATCAGCTAAAAGAAGTTTATGATAAAACGGTTATTATAATAAATAAAGTTGAAAATATTTTCGAAAAAGCTTTGATTGCGCATTTTATGATTTCATATATTCAACCATATGCGGATGGAAACAAAAGAACTGCAAGAATGTTGACTAACGCAATCCTCTTAGCATATGATCGATATCCTTTATCCTACCGTAGTGTAAATGAGGATGAATTCAAAAAGGCCTTAATTTTATTTTATGAGCAAGGAAGTACCTATGAGATAAAAAAACTTTTTGTTGAACAACTAAAATTTGCCAACGAGACATATTTTAGGTAACATCCAAAAAAAACACTATCCTTCATAATAAATTTTCATCTACTATTTACAGATAGTGTTTGATTTTTTTTGTGAATTAATAGCTTCTTCGATCATCTCGAAATCCGCCACCTCCACCTCCTCGGTTAAAACCGCCTCCACCTGGTCGCCTCTCTTCTCGAGGTCGAGCAA
>CAYHOJ010000011.1:0-16978 GCA_964358305.1 uncultured Gammaproteobacteria bacterium
GAACCCTCCCCGCAGGAAGCGGGGTATCCCAAGTCGCAAAAAATTTTGTTTCTTCACTTCACAAAACTGACCTTTTCATTTTTCCTCCATACGATTTTAAAATGGTTGATATTATGATCACCAACTTTCATCTTCCAAAGTCGTCTTTAATGATGTTAGTTGAAGCGTTTCTACAACATAAAAAAGCGAAAAAAAACTTAGTAGAGCTGTATAATATTGCTATTAAAAATAATTTCCGTTTTTATTCGTTTGGAGACGCGATGGTGATAATTTAGGGATTAGGGACTAGACGGTTAGGGATTAGAGAAGAAAAAATATGAAACAATTTTTTAAAGTAAATTATCAATCAAAAAAATCAAAGGCTCGTTTAGGTGAAATTATAACTTCTCACGGTGTAGTCAAAACGCCGGCATTCATTTCGGCGGCGACCAAAGGAACAATCAAATCTTTATCACCTCAATTGATTAAAGAAATAGGTATTCAAGCAGGTTGCGTCAATACTTATCATTTAGTGACTCACCCGGGAGCGGAGATTATTGAAAAAGCCGGTGGAATTCATAAATATTCGCAGTTGAATATACCGTTGATTTCCGATTCGGGAGGGTTTCAAGTGTTTTCCCTTGCCTCGCCGAAGCGGCAGTTTGCCGCGAAGGCGGGTGTACGTGGAGAGGAAAATCCTTTACTGGTTAAAATTTCCGAAGATGGGGTGAAGTTCAGATCAACTTTTGACGGAGCATTAATCGAATTTACACCGGAAAAATCAATGGAGTTTCAGCAAAAAATTGGGGCAGATATTAATATGGCATTTGACGAGTGCACTTATTATCCAGCCACTCATGAATATGCGGAAAAGGCGATGAAAAGAACACATGAATGGTTAAAGCGTTGCGTTAATTTTAAAGCTCGAAACAGAAATTTTTTGTCTCCAGTGGGAACCCTCCCCGCAGGAAGCGGGGTATCCCAAGTCGCAAAAAATTTTGTTTCTTCGCCTTTAACTAGTCACCAGTCACTAACAACTAGTCACCAATTCTTATACGGCGTTATTCAGGGAGGAACTTTTGAAGATCTGCGAAAAAAATCAGCTGAGTTTGTTGTCTCCCAAGACACCCCTGGGGTGGCAATTGGGGGAGTATCGGTCGGGGAGAGCAAAAAGGAAATGCGGAGCCAGGTCCGTTGGGTGGCTGATTATTTACCGAAGGATAGACCTGTTCATCTATTGGGAGTCGGGCAGGTTGATGACATTATTGATTTAGTGAAATATGGAGTTGATACTTTTGATTGCGTGGAACCGACGAGATTGGCGCGAATGGGAGAAATATATAAAGCTCGACGACCAAAATTTTTTGGCGGAAAACTACAAACCGCAAAAAATTTGTCGTCTTCGCTTTTAAAAAACACAGACATTACAAAATCAATTTATAAAAGCAATTTTGAGAAAGTTGATGTTGACTGCGATTGTTATGTTTGCCAAAATTTTACAAAATCATATCTTCATCATCTATTCAAACAGCGGGAAATCCTCGGTTACACTCTGGCGACCTACCATAATTTATGGGTGATGGAAAAGTTATTTGAGAAAATTCGAGAAATGATAGGTAATGACTTAATCTAAAATATTTTGTAGGCTTTGTTGAAAGTCGTAAAATCAACTTCATTTTTGCTTTCCATCTGAACCTTTTTAATAATTAATTTTCCGTTAACCCATTCCAAACATGTGATTTTTAGACGCTTGCCATTTGGAAGGATAGTCCAGAGGCCGGGCCAAGGGTAAAGGCCGCGAAACAGATTATAGACGGTTAGGGAACCCGACTTCGCCAAGGCTTCGTCGGGTAAATAGGGATTAGGGGTTAGGGCGTTTTTTATTTTTTTAAATTCTATAAACCCGTCTTGTTTAGTGAGTTTTTTTGTGTAAGTGGCAAGTTTATGATTTTGAGCTATAAAGGGCTCGCTTCTAAATTTTTTGTCTCCAGTGGGAATTTTTCCCATTATTTCTTTAAACATTTTGTAGGCCAAATTAGTCAGTTTCTTCTCCAAATCCGGCCTTTTATCATCAATCTCTATTGTTAAACTTTCTTGAGCAATAATAGGGCCGTGGTCTATCTCTTTGTCCATTTTAATAATAGTTACTCCAGTAGTTTTGTCACCGTTGATCAGTGGAGCGGCAATCGGGGATGGGCCGCGATACTTTGGAAGGAGAGATGGGTGGATGTTCCAAAAGCCATATTTAGGAAGAGTAAGTAATTCTTTTGGAATAAGATCTCCGTAGGCGTAAACTAGTGCCAAATCAATGTTTTTTAAAGTATCAAGCTCAAAATTCAAAGTTATTTTTTTGTCATCCTCTCGTAGGAGGGGATCCAGTCGCATGGATTCCCGCCGGAGCCTGCCCTCGACTCCGATCGGGGGCGGGAATGACGTGTTATTAGTAATTTTATATTTTTCGGTAATTATTTTTACCGGTGTAGCAGTTAAAATTTGCCTTCTCCCAACAAACTTATCTTTTTGAGTGACAACGAGCGTCACTTCGATTAATCGAAGTAAATCTTTGTCAGTCAATAATTTTTCAAGAAAATCGGCGGCAAAATCTGGGGAGCCAAAATAAGCAAGAGAAAGTTTTTTCATTTTTTTAGATTAAAAAGAGTGGGTGAGGCGCTGGCGATTTTGCTTGGTAGGGGAAATGGCGTATATGTTGGGTATGGGGTAATTGAAAGAAGATAGTCAACCACTTTATTATTTTTCTCCACCCTTTGTCCATAACGGACGCCTATAACAAAAGCCAACATGACAACCAAAAAAAATAAAAATAAATAGGGTTTCGTTTTCATGCAAACAGTATAACAAATTGGATTTGACATTTCCTAAATAAACCTTTATAAATTAATAATGAGAAAAACTATAGCTTTTATAATTTTTATAATTATTATAACGGTTATAACTCCTTTGGTTACCGCTCAGACTCCAACCCCCGCTGATTTAGCAGAGGATGTTGTGGTAGAGTGCGTCACTTTTGCCCCTACTGACGGGTTTGAAAAAACACCAAACACGGTTGAACCGGGTATTTTTACCGGAACATGTTCTTCTACAACAAAATGCGATATTATGACGTGTTTCCCAGATGTTGGTTGTGTACCTAACGCTGGATTTGTGCAATTAGATTCAGGTAAAACTTTTTTTAGTCCTGGAGTGATAAATGAACCAGGTAGTTTGGTTGGTCTTGATACTGGAGGTCACGTAGGATACTATCTCTACGCCGCCCACACTCCTGAACCATTAGGGGCTGGAGTTGATGAAGAAAATACCACTCAACAGCAAGGTCAGGCAAATCTTGTTTTTACTGAGGGAGTAGAAAACTGTACAGAAATTTTTTGGGATCCATACGGGCGTGTTTTTGATTCAGTTTCCCTTGAACCTTTTGGAACAGGTCAGGCGGTGGTGACTTTATTAGATGAAAATGGAAATCTATCTTTAAACACTCTCACTAATAATGTGCTGATTGATGAAATGGGGAAATATAATATTTTAGTCAATAAAGATGGAAAATATAAATTGAAGGTCACTCCTAAAACCAACCATTTATTTACAGCAGACGTACCAAATATAAAATATAAGGATTTATACGATTTTATTTATAAACTTGGCGATCCGGCTTTTGTTGAGATAGCCAAAAGTCCGAAGAGGGTTGACGTAGCCTTGACTCCGAACGACACACCTTATACCAGAAGCCCGGATTACATAAGCCGCGAATATCTAGATGTCTGGTTTGAAGGAGACTCTTATACAAAAATAGCTTTCAGAACAGTTCATCCAAAAACTATTGTTAAGGTTATGATTGGTGGAGTTCAATTAATCACCAATGGAGCTGGACGCCCTCTTCCTAAGACCTCAGACAAAGAAGGCTATTGGTTAGCTTTAATTAAAAAAGAAGTCTTTTCGCAAGAAGGTTTCAATGTTGAATTGATAAAAAACCCACAATATTATCCTCTTACTCATAGAAACACTAATTATTTTGGCCAGCTAATAGATAAGATTTCTTCATTATTTATTAAAAAAGTTTCCGCTCAACAGTCAATAAGGATTGATGATGATAGTTCTCCAACAGTTAATAAAAAAATAGTAATAAAATTTGAGCCGATATTAGAATATATTGAGGGGTATTCATATGATGACAACAATAAAATTATTCCTAAAGCAAAGGTTAACGTCAAATTAAAAATGAACAACAAAGTGTTTTCCTCAACGACCACTGACGATTCGGGTTTTTTCACGATGTATCCTAAAAATTTACCCCCTTATGAATTTTATTTAGAATTTATAAATCCTGAAACTGGAAAAATAATAGTCCAGACAACCAGCGAATTTGTTGATAAAAATCAAACCTATCTTGATTCGGAAAAAATAAACTTAATACAGGCAACCAAACAAAATCAAAAGATCATTGATCCTAAGACCGGGCAGTTAAACAAAATAGACAAAAACTATGTTGCTCCCAAGAATAATCAACTATCAACAGCTACAGCTAAGAAAGCCGCATTTGATCCGGCTGTCTTAGTAATAATATCTGTCTTAATCTTGTTGGTAATAGTTACTCTAGGTCTGGTTTTTTATATTAAAAAATCAAAAAGCGTTTGACCCCAGTATAACGCTTATTATACGGGGTCTTCGGGAGATAATATCTCCCTTGACATTACAAATAAGAATTGTATACTTGAGTTAGATCCTCCAAATAGGGATATGAATTAAAATCTTTTTCTTTACGCAATTCAAATAAGAGGGAATTGGGACGCTCAGCGTCCTGAGAAAAATGATTTTCTTGGTGAATGTTTTCATCAGGAGGCATTTAACCCTTTACGTTCTCTAGGGAAAAAGACTAAAACACCCTTTTTACGGAGGATCTCTGGTTCCTCACTTACATCTATGGCAGTATTGAAAAAAATAATTGTCGATCCCCCTCTTGATATGTCAAAATTGATCGAGGGAGTCGAATCAAAACCTATTATTGTAGCCCCCAAGCCCTTCGACTCCACTTCGACTTCGCTCAGTACAAGCGCTCAGGGCAAGCCTAATTTTCCGTCCCCGCGGTATGATATTCCGGTTGAGGAACGGCTAAAAGAAGACTTAAAGATCAGTTATCAAGCTAAAGGAATTTTAGATATCACTTTTGGCGGTTACGGATTTTTAAGACAGAATTACGTTTTGAGTCCTGATCAGGATATCTACGTTTCTACTTCTCAAATCCGCCGATTTTGGTTAAGACGGGGCGACGAAGTTGAAGGTCTAGCCCGTCCGGCCAAAGCCGGAGAAAGATTTCATTCTTTACTTCTGATTAAAAAAATCAATGGAATTGAGATGACAGAAGAGCAAAGTGCCAAGAGAAAGGATTTTGAAAAATTAACCGCCCTTCATCCAAACAAACAGATGAAGATGGAGACGACGAAAGATGTTTTATCTACAAGAATTATTGATTTGATTTCGCCAATAGGCTTTGGACAGAGAGCTTTGATCGTTTCACAACCAAAGGCCGGAAAGACAACGTTCTTAAAAGAGATTGCTGAGGCGATCGGAACCAACTATCCAAAAGCTTATTTAATGGCGATTCTTATTGGAGAGCGACCGGAAGAAGTTAATGAGATTAAAAGATTTATTAAAGGAGAAGTAGCTGCTTCAAACTTTGATGAATCACCTCGTCAACAGATAAAAGTGGCTAATCTAGCCTTGGATAGGGCACGCAGATTAGTTGAGGTAGGCTACGACGTCATTATTTTATTAGATTCAGTCACCAGATTAGCTCGAGCGCTCAATATGTCAATTACAACAAGTGGTCGAAGTTTATCCGGTGGATTTGATCCAGCCGCTCTTTATCCGGCTAAAAAATTCTTAGGTGCAGCCAGAAATTGCGAAGAAGGTGGAAGTTTGACAATAGTGGGGACAGCCTTAATCGGAACTGAGTCTAGAATGGATGATCTAATCTATGAAGAGCTTAAAGGAACCGGAAACATGGAGATTCATCTAGACCGTAAATTTGCTGATCGCAGAATCTTTCCAGCCATTGATGCGGAAAAATCCGGCACCCGTCATGAAGAACTTTTATTTGATAAGGAGACAATGAATAAGGTCAATACTTTACGAAGAATGCTTAACCTGTTAAATGGTGAAGAAAGATTGACGGCCTTAACAGAGAAACTTTCTAAAACTAAAAACAATCAGGAATTCTTGGACTCCTTGAGTAAAGGGGCATAATCAAATCGACCTTAATTCTTTATTTATTCTATCAGCTAAGAATATTTTAATCAACGATTGGTAGGGGACATCTTTACTATTAGCCAGCTCTTTAATCCGCGCTAAAAGATACTGAGGCAGTCTTAAAGAAATGGTTTCGGTTGACGGCCTTAGATTAGGAAAAATGACTCTTTGCGCTTTGCTAACATCAAAATAATCAGTTAAATCATGACTGTCCCAAAAATCTCGCTCACGATCTTCATTTTTAAATTTCGGGATTAATTTTAATTTTTTCATATGACCTCCTTTCCTTTTTACTCATATTACGAGCCGTTATAATTCGAATCTTATTGTTTCTAATAGTGAAAACAATTGATAATAATTTTCCATTTTTAGACTGGCCGAAAATACCATATCGTTTTTCTGTTTTTGAATGTTTTATGTCTTCAAAAATAAATTTAGACTCGTTATCAAAAACTTCCTCAGCTTCTTTATTAGTAATCTTATGTCTTTGATAATTTTTATCAAAATTACCCCTATCCCATTCAAAAAAAACGGGTTCGGGCAATATCAACATATGAAAAGTATATTAAAGACATATACACTTGTCAATAGGTAAATTGCAAATTCTTAGTAGAAAAGGCTTTTTAATTCTTTCCCTTTAAAGCATTAACAATTATTGTCCGATCTTCTGAATCTATTTTCCCATCCCCATTAATATCCGCGTTAATTGATTGAGGAACCGAACCATAAAATGCAGAAACAAAATAAAAATAATCAAGTAAATTAACTTTGCTATCGTGGTTGAGGTCGGCTTGATTATCTAATCCAGAAAAGTGTTGTCTGATAGTTTCGGCAGAAAGAGCAGAAGGATAAATTCGAACCTCATCAATGAGACCATCAAAACCATAGTTAGCACCGTCTGGCTGACCTCCAATTGTTAGTTCACGATTGGAGGATGTATAACCAGCACCACTGACCGTATTGTTTAATTCTCCATTGATATATAACTTAAGGGTTCCATTATCATAAACACCGGCGATGTGGTACCAAGTATTAGTCAGTAACGGGTAAGTTGAATATAGATTTTTTTCTGGATTATTTGCTGACTGTGTAGAAAAAATAATTTTTTCATTAGTTGGAAAGGTAAGATACCAGCCATTTGGGTCACTCCACGAATATCTATTACCAATCACACGATGTTCATACCCGGCCGTACTACTGTCTTTTTTTATCCAAGCTTCTACCGTAAAACCTGTTCCAGTATCAAAGTCAGCGCTAAAGGAGGGAAACTGTATTTTGGTATTCGTATTCCAAACTTTTGAAACAAAACTTCGTGCTTTGCCTAATTTACCATCAGCTATTGAAGCTGTAGTTGTACCATTGTGTGAACCGAGACTATCATTAACTGTAGTTCCACTTGTTTCGTCCATTGGCCAGTAAGAGGTAATATTGGAATCGTAAGAAGTAGACTCGGTAACTTTGACGCGAAAAAAACGTACCTGAGAGTTGTTGGGGTCTGCATTGTTTTGATTAGTATAGGTGCCAATAAGATAGCCATCAGAGGTGATTTCTCGTGCACCAGAAACTGACCAGGGATTTGTATCTTCTGGAACGTTCCCTTCGGCATGATCATGCCAGGTTGCTCCTTGGTCGTAGCTAACAATGACTCCAATTTTGCCTGTATCAGCCTTGGATGCGCAATAGAGAGGAAAAGTAGAGTCTCTGAGTTTGGTAGCACAAAATCCATGAAGCTCGACAAGTTTGATGGTTTCTCCTTGCCAATTGGGACTGAGGTCGAGATCTTTTTTGGCAGTACTCAGATCATAACGAACAAAATGATTTTTGTGGGGGGAAAATTGAGCTTGATAAGGAAAATAAATCTTTCCATTTTTGGCCAAGATAGATTTGAGCCATGTGTGCACCGTAAACTCGTCGTCCAAAGTCACTCTGTCTGTGGGTCCTGTTTGGTCTGGGATAAGGGGAAGAGATAGAGGTGTTCCGTCTAGTTTTTGCCAAGAAATACCCCCATCCCTTGAAAGAATAAAATGGATATCCCAGTAGAGATATTGATCAATTTTTTGGGTGGTCCAGGCGGCGTAGAGAATACCGTTTTCATCGAGAGTAAGTAAAGGATATTGGTAGTTGGCGGAAGGACCACTAAATGTTCCCAGCTGATAATTGGAGAGGATGTGTCCGTTGAGATCTAGAATAGAAAAATAGGCATAATGAGAAAAGAAGTAAAGTTGCTGGCGTTTTTCGTCGATAATCATTGACATTTTACCAGAGGCCGAATTGGGAATGGTACCAAGTAGCTCAGGAGCTGAATAGTTGTTTTCTGGATAAAGTCGATAGAGAGAAGCAGGATCGCCTCCCGTGGCGATATAGACATTTCCACCGCTTGCGGCTTCGACTAAAGGGGGTTTGGTATTGTGCGTATTTTCAAAAACCATGGAAAAAGTTTTACCTCCGTCGGTACTACGCATGACTCTCCAAATACCAACGTCTGATGAGTCATTAGTCTTTTTGTAGGTGAGGAAGATGCCACCACTGTTTTGGGCAATTTTTTGGTTGTAGCTACCAAAAGAAGCATATCCAGTGACAGCATTATCGAGGGTGGTTATCTCAACTTTTTCCAAAGCGTGGGCAGAATAAGGGATAATAAAGCTGATAAAAATAAATAGAAAAAATATAGAAAGCTTACATCTGTTATTTTTCATGAGGTATTATTACCAGTATACATATTAGTTGATAAGTTTAAAGGCTTCTTTATTCAGGGTGCGTGAATGATACGGTAGAGAACTACTTTGATATAGTGTTTTTGGGAACTATAAGACTATAAATTAAACGGTTAAACGGTTAGTAATAAAACATTGTCATCCCCTTGAAGAAGGGGATCCAGTCTATAATTACCTCTTAAAACAAATAAGGAATATTTAGTCTGGATTCCCACCTACGTGGGAATGACACAATACAGATACCCCGTGGGCTTGCCCCGGGGAGTATGTCATTTTGTTTGTTTCTTGGTATTTGGTTATTGGTTGTTTTACCCTTGACATTCTTAACTCGTATACTCTATACTACTACCTAGTATGGAAGACACAAAGAAAAGAATAAATAGGATCATCGGCCAACTGCGGGGGATAGAGAAGATGCTTGGCAACAAGAGGGAATGCTCTGATGTCCTTCAGCAGATTTCAGCTGTTAAAAAAGCTATTGACGGACTATCTAAAGAAATAGTAATATCTGATATCTGTAAATTGATACCGAACGAAGATAGCGTTAAGATTGGGAGAATGGTGGAACGCGCAATTAGTTTATAAGTTTCAATAACCAATGATCAATAAATTATCAATTATTAAATGATCATTGATAATTTATATTATGATTGAAAATGTGATTATTATAGGTGGTGGGCCGGCCGGACTGTCTGCAGCTATATATCTGGCTCGGGCTAATCTTAAGCCATTGGTATTTGCCGGATCACCTCCCGGCGGTCAATTAACCCTTACTTCTGAAGTTGAGAACTACCCCGGCTTTGAATCAATTTTAGGCTCAGAATTGATTGAAAAAATGAGAAATCAGGCTAAGAAATTTGGGACAAGGATAATAGATGAGAATATTACAGAAATTAATTTTACAAAAAAACCATTTATCGTAGGGAACGACCCCCGTGTCGTTCCTAAAACGGGCGGACACGGAGGTCCGCCCCTACAGGCAAACTCCGTCATCATCGCCACTGGCGCGAAGGCTTTATGGCTAAATTTGCCTTCAGAAACCCGCTTGCGCGGCAAGGGCGTTTCGGCTTGTGCTACTTGTGATGGGTTCTTCTTTCGTGAAAAAACAGTCGCGGTCATCGGTGGAGGAGATACGGCCTTGGAGGAAGCTTTGACCTTGACAAAGTTTGCCAAAAAAGTATATATTATTCACCGACGGGATTTTTTTCGGGCCTCAAAGATTATGCAGGAAAGGGTGAAAAAGAATGAAAAGATTGAAATTATCTGGAATTCGGCCGTTGAGGAGATAATAGGGGAGAGAAAAGTTGAATCAGTTAAAATCAGTCAGAGTCAGTTAAATCAGTCAGAGTCAGTTAAATCAGGAAAAACTGATTCAACCGATTTAACCGATTCAACTGGTTCAACCAGTCAAATATTAAAAGTGGATGGCGTCTTCATCGCCATCGGTCACAAACCAGACACAGACTTGTTTAAAGATCAGATAGAGCTTGATAATAAAGGTTATATTTTAAGTACAAAATATGTTGGAATTGAAAATTTAAACATTGAAAATTCATTGAAAATTGAAAATTTAAAATTGAAAATTCCGAAGTTTAATGTAAATTACGGATCACAAACTTCGGTCCCCGGAGTTTTTGTGGCTGGTGATTGCGCTGATCCGTATTATAGACAGGCAGTAACGGCGGCAGGAACAGGAGTTGAGGCGGCGTTGGAAGTTGAGCGATATTTGGAAAATGTCAAATAATGTAGGGGTTTCATTTATGAAACCCTAATAATGGTAATTAAAAATAAAACCGTTGTGCAGGTTTGATGAATCAAACCCCTACATAATTATTAATTAATTATTTTTTTATGGAAAGTCCAGGAAAAAAGATGCTTGAATCGGCACAAGCACTGATCACTAAAACCGCCGAAAAAATGAAGTTAGATGGTGAGATGATTAAACGTCTCATTGAGCCAGAATTTGCTCATGAATTTGCGCTTGTCATCACAATGGACAATGGCAAAAAAAAGGTTTTTAAGGGTTGGAGAATTCAACACAACAGTGCACTTGGACCTTATAAGGGTGGAATTAGATTTCATCGTGACACGACGAAAGAAGAAGTTCAGGCCCTGGCTACTTTAATGTCAATTAAATGTGCGGTTGCCGGTCTACCTTATGGTGGAGGAAAAGGCGGTATCGTCGTTGAACCAAAAAAACTGTCAAAAACAGAACTAGAAAGACTATCAAGGGCATTTGCAAATAGGATTGCCCATGTTATTGGTGAGGACGTTGATGTCCCTGCCCCTGACGTTAATACAACTCCAGAGATAATGAGCTGGATGCTTGATGAATATCAAAAAATAATAGGGCGTAAAAGTCCAGCCACTTTCACCGGAAAACCGGTCGCAATGGGTGGGAGTTTGGGTAGGACTGAGGCGACGGGAAGAGGGGGGCTGTTCGTCCTGCAGGCGTTATTAAAAAAAATAAATGTAGGGAACGACCCCCGTGTCGTTCCTAAAAAGGGCGAACACGGAGGTTCGCCCCTACAAAAGAATTTAACAATCGCCGTCCAGGGATTTGGCAACGTTGGTTATTATTTTGCTAAATTAGCCCAAGAAGCAGGATTCAAAATTGTGGCCGTTTCCGATTCCAAGGGTGGAGTCTATGTCAAAGACGGACTTTCAGTTGATAAAACCATGGAATGTAAAAAAGAAAAAGGCGTGGTGGCCGGATGTTATTGCAAAGGCTCCGTTTGTGATATCAAATACGGGAAAACAGTGACGAACGAGGAGCTTTTAGAGTTACCGGTTGACATATTGGTGCCAGCTGCTCTTGAGAACATGATTAATGATAAAAATATGGCCAAAATCAAGGCTAATATCATCGTTGAAATGGCCAATGGTCCATTAACACAAGAGGCTTATGAATATCTCGCCAAAAAAGGGACAGTCATCGTTCCTGATGTTTTGGCTAATTCCGGTGGAGTCACAGTTTCTTACCTTGAATGGGTTCAAGGAAAAGCTGGATTCTATTGGTCAGAGAAAGAAGTCAATGACAAACTAAAAGTCATGATGGAAAAGGCTTTTGAGGCGATCTGGAAAAAGTCAGTTGAAAAAAAGATGCCTTTGAAGCAAGCGGCTTTTGAAGTGGCGATTGAGAGAATAACGTCAGCAATGGTTTAAAAACTAATAACTAAGATACAATAACCAAATAACAAGAAACAAACAATATTCAATATTCAATTACCAATTGACCCAAACATTGTTTGAATATTTAGTTATTGGTAATTGGTCATTGTTTGGAATACTTGGAATTTGGTGATTGGAATTTGTTATAATGAAAGCCTGTTTATGATTGAAATAGGCGAATTTATTACCTTTTTAAAAAACTACATTTTATCCCGACTAATTAGTGCAGGGCAGGTATTTGAAGGGATCAAGGATATAATTGTTGCCTTTTTAATTGTGAAGCGAGGTAAATATTCCTCATCTTTTTTAAATACTTCCTTTCTTATGATTGTGGCTGCGGCCGTTGTTGGCGGTCCAATCATCGCTGAAAACACTCCCTTTTTACAGTCGTTGAATAATCAAAATAATAATGATCAAGCCTTAGTGGTTTCTTATAATCCTTATGGTGGCAGTTTGGGAACAGTTTATTCGGTTAAACCAGAAATTGTAAGTTATCGAGTGGTGGGGGGAGATAGTCTAGCCTCGATTGCGAAAAAATTTAATATTTCCGTCAATAGCATAAAATGGTCAAATAATTTGAAAAGTGATTTAATTAAACCAGGTCAGGCCCTGGAAATTCCTCCTTTTGATGGTATTATTCACAAGGTAGAAACTGGAGAAACAGTCTATTCGATCGCAAAAAAATATAAAGTCAGCGCTCAAAATATTGCCAATTTTCCTTTAAATGATTTTGTTGATATTGATACTTTTTCACTTAGTTCGGGGCAGACTCTTTTTGTCCCTGGTGGAGTGATCGAAAACAAGCCAGTGATTCAGACCCAATTTATTGCCACTATTCAAGCCGGAGCCCGCGGCTCATCTAATTTCATCTGGCCGACCTCGGGTAGTATTACTCAATATCCGGTCCCATATCATATGGCGGTTGATATTGCCAATTCAAGTGCTCCACCAGTGTTAGCTGCCGATTCGGGAACGGTTATTTTTTCAGGTTGTCTTAATTGGGGTTATGGATGCAATGTCATTATTGATCATGGCAATGGGTACCAATCTCTTTATGCTCATCTTTCTTCATATTCTCCTAATATAGGCGATTCGGTTTCTCAAGGAAATCAGATCGGGGTTATGGGGTCGACCGGAAGATCAACGGGGACGCATTTACACTTTGAAATCAGATCGGGAGGGCAGTTGCTAAATCCACTGGGATTTCTTAAATAACACCCATAAAAAAATGTTAAATCTTAAAGGTTAAAGGTTAAATAAATATTAAACATTTAAATATTAAACGCTTTTATGTTTAACAGTTTAAACTTTAACAGTTTATTTAACATTTAAGATTTAATCTTTAAGATTTACTTGGCTTCCGGTGATGCTTCTTTAGGCAGTTCCAACTTTGGGCTGATCTGAGTCGTTGGAGGTGTTGGTAAATTCAAATCCGACTGGGTATTTTCTTCTAATTTATTAGCTGGCGCTTCTTCTTTAGGAAGCATTTTTTTGAATTCCTCAAGTTCTTTCTGGACTTTTTCGTAGTCAGCCTTGTTTGTTTTCTGATTAAGAAGACTTAAAGTATTTTGCAAAGCGTTAACGGCTTGAGAATAATTTTCTTTTTGGAAATTGGCCCAAGCATAATTATAATTAGCATTGGGCCAGTCGGGTTTTAAAGAAATTGCCTGCTCAAAAAATCTTAAAGCATCGTCGTATTTTTTTTGCGAATAATAGACTCCGCCCAGTCCGACTCGATAGGTTGGGTTCTGTGGATCGGCTAAAATTGCCCGTTGATAGGCAGAAATAGTCCAGACGTCGGCTCCTTGGGCGGCGTTGATGACATTAAGATAGATTGAGGCTAGATTTTGCCAACCGTCAGCTCTTTGCGGATTTAAAGAAATAACTGCTTTTCCTTCAGAAATAGACGCTTGAATGGCCTGAGTAATGGTTTGGCGGTCCTGTTCAGTAATCTTCTTAGGATCTTTTTGAGCTAAATTATTAGCAATCAAAAGATTGGTCTGGGCAAAGTTCCCTCGAAATCTTTCAATATATGGATTTAAAATAATCGCCTGTCTTTGGTTGTCATAGACCTGTTTAATACTGTTTTTTGTGACACCGTCAATAGATTTTTTAAAATAATACTCGGAAGCATATGAACGGCCGAGGAAATAACCAGAGGCACCAATCAAACCAAGGGAAATGATGACAGTGCCGAGGTAGATAGGCATTAGATTTGATAAATCGGATGGAATCGGATTTAATCGGATGGAATCGGATTTAATTTGTGAAATAACAATAAAAAACAAGAACCAAACGATTAGAGAAGGAGGAAAGACAAATAAACAAATAATCAAATAAATAAATGCAAAAATTGAAATTTTAGACTGGATCCCCTCCTTCGAGGGGATGACACAAAACACATTAAAAATCAACAAACCAAAAGCGGTTAATCCCAAAAGACCGGCTTCAGTGAATATTTGTAAGATAGCGGATCTTGAAACATTAAAGGAATTGATCTGCCATAAAGGACTTTGATTATATGCCAAATCCTTGACTCGAGTAAAGATTGAATTAAAATTATCTAATCCAATTCCAAAGAATGCCGTCTGAGGATTTTTTAGGATCTCAAGAGCGGCAAACCATGAAAGGCGGAAGGGGGGCAGTTGTAGAGACGGGGCATGCCCCGTCTCTACATTCACAAGAGAATAAACAGTCAAAAATAGGGCGAGGAGAGGAAGGATGATAGATGATAGATGATAGATGATAGAACGTAGGGGCGAGGTTTCCTCGCCCTTTTTCAATATATTTACAATGCCAATAATTAAAAAGAATCCCAGCAAAATCGCCAGATCTAACTGGCTACCGACTGGGGTAAAACCGGGATTTTTTAGAAAGACGAGATTTTGAGGCAAGGTAATATTTTTGAAAGGTTGGAAGAAGAAGATGATGGTGATGAGGGATAATATCGTTGATATTATCTGTAGGGACAATTCATGAATCGTCCGTACCGTGCGAGAAATATAAAAATATAAAATTCCCAAGAAAATCATCATCACCAATCCAAAACTTGGGTTTAACAAGGCCTGGATTTTGTTGGGTGAAGAGAAGACAGTTGAAATTGCCATCGTTGTCAAAAAAAATAGGACAAAATTATCAAAAGGACGTTTTTGCCAAGAGATTTTTTTAGTCAATAACAAATGGACAGCAGATAATAATAAAAGGAGAAGGACGCCAAAACCCAGTAGGTAAAGTTTATTAGTGATAAAATATTCTTGAGTGGTATTAAGAAAGAAAAAAGGAAATAAGAAAACCAAGGACACAGATATCACAGATTTAATTACAGATAACGCAGATGATAATTTTTCCATAAATTAAATATAACACATAACAAAATAATAAATCAACAACAAAAATAATCTTTATTGACAAACCTTGACTACCGGATGATTTTTACGGATCGGCGTAGCGAAGTTTGTTCAAAAAGGGTGCGAAGATAGTCCACCCTAAGGGTGATAAACAGATTTTTTGACTTACGAAACAAAGTCCTTGAAATTATTTTGGCTTACAACTTCAAAAACAGCTTCTTTAGGATAGGCAGAAAGCCACGCAGCTTTGTTCTTTGATTTTGCTTTAGGATTCCATTTGAATTCGTATCCAAATAATTTTCCATCTCGCATTTCAACCCAATCTACTTCTTTTTGCTCCCAAGTGCGCCAAAAGTAGTTGTTGGCATACATTGGTTTGTACGCTTGCTTTTTAAGTCTTTCTATTACTAAAAAGTTTTCCCATAACGCTCCAATATCATTTCTCTGAGAGATAGAATTAAAGTTTCCAACGATCGTATTTCTTACACCTAGATCAAGGAAATAATATTTATTTTTCTTAATAACTGATTTCCGACGATTCATAAAGTACGGACGAAGCGGGGTAATAATGTATGTCTGTTCAAGCAAATGAAGGTATCTTCCAACAGTTTTTTTGTCGATGCCAAGTGAGCTTCCTAATTCAGAAAGAGAAACCTCAGAACCAATTTGAAACGCAATAAGACGCAGTAAATTTAATAATATGGCAGAATTTTTCAAACCTTCAAAAATAAGGATGTCTTTGAAGAGGTATGAGTTGGTAATTTCACTAAGGGCTTGGACTCGCTCATTTTTTGACATCTTTGACATAACTTCAGGATATGAGCCGTAAACAAGCACTTTTTCAAGTAACTTTTCAAATTCAAACCCAGTCAATAACGGTTTAAGTTCCAAAAACGAAATTGGGTAAAGCAAATATGTAGATTTTCTTCCAACGAGCGGTTCGCCGATTTGATTAGCAAGATCAAATGAACTGCTTCCTGTGATAATGATGCGAATATTAGGAATATTATCAACCATTATTTTTAGATTCATGCCAATATTTGGAATCAAATGCGCCTCATCAATTACAATAAGCTCGTTATCTCCAATATATTCTTGGAGTACATCAAGTCTTTGAGATCCAAGGACTTCATGAATTGCAATATTGTCACCTGTATCATATCTATAACGAAAGGGCGTTTCTTTTAAGTATTCTTTAACAAGTGTAGTTTTTCCAGATCGGCGAGGCCCAAAAATAGCGATCACCTTATTTGGTTTTAATAGTTTTTTTAAATTGTAAATGCGTGGAATTGCATGTGCATTGTAATTATTCATAATTTGAGTATATATTATCCCTGTAAAATGTCAAGTATGGGGAGTCACTATACCCGTAATAGAAGATTTAGCTGTAATTTTAGACAAGTTTTAATAGGTGCAGAAAGATTTTTACGGATCGGCGTAGCGGAGGACAAACTAAGTAAGAGTTCACGGTCTTTGACACGAAGCCTGTAAAAGTAAATTTCTTGTCTG
>CAYHOJ010000012.1:0-16933 GCA_964358305.1 uncultured Gammaproteobacteria bacterium
TGTTATTATTGTATCACATTCGCGCCACATTCGCGCCACTATTCACGACAAAATTGAAGATTATAAATAAGAAGCGATTTTTTTGGATTTAAAATAGTCTTTGGCTTGATATTATCTATATTTATTGATTTCTTCCTTTAGTTTTTTTGCTTCTTGTTCAGCGACTTCGGCAAAATCAGGACCCGATGAAGCAAAAATTATTCCTCGTGAGGAATTAATTATCATTCCAGTACCTTTTGAGTTTAATCCAGCTTTGACTGTTTTTTCGACATCTCCACCTTGAGCTCCAATTCCAGGGACCAAAAATGTCATATCCCCGGCTATTTTTCTTACTTCAGCTAATTCTTCGGGGTAAGTAGCACCAATAACCATCATACAATTACCTAATTTATTCCATTCTGTAGAAACTTTTTTGGCTACGATTTTATACATTGTTTCACCATCTTTGGAAACTATATCTTGGAATTCTCCAGCACCTTTGTTGGATGTTCTACATAAAATAATTGATGTTTTGTCTGTTCTCTCCAAAAAAGGTTTTAAAGCTTCACTTCCTAAATATGGATGAAGCGTGATCCCGTCGGCATTTAACCAATCAAAAGCATATTCAACATAACCGTTATTTGTATTTCCAATGTCTGCTCTTTTTGCGTCTAAAATGGTAATAATTTCTGGATAAGTTTGATTGATATAATCGAAAGTCATTTTTAACTGTCTTATTCCTTCGTCTCCATTGGCCTCGTAAAAAGCGGAGTTAGGTTTATATGCGCAAACAAAATCATGAGTAGCGTCGATGATAGTCTTATTAAATTCAAAAACTGAGTTTTCTTTTGACTTTAAATGTTCGGGGATTTTATCAATATCACTGTCTAACCCAACACAAACTAAGGAATTATTTTTTTTAACAATTGCGTCAAGTTTTTTTTGAATAATCATATTATTTTAAGAATTTTTAATTGAAAGAAGTATAGATTATTTACAAATGCAGTTCAATAGTTTGTTGTAAAATATTAAAAATATTTTTTAAAGGACAGTTAAAATTACTCCAATAATTCCGAAAATAAAACCAGCTATTTGCCGGAAAGTCAAAGCTTCTCCTAGCAATATCGTACCCAGTAGTACACCAAAAATAATTTGGCTTGGAGAGGTGATGGCGACTACTTTAGATAGAAGACCCGACTTTACAGCAAAATAGTTTAAAACAACCGCTAATGTCACAGATAAACCTGCCAAAGACGCAAACATTAACCCTTTTGATTTAAAATCAATTCCTCTTTTAAACTCTGGAGAAAAAAGAAAAAATATTAAAGCTAAAATTGCAAATTCAACTAAAGCCTCAAAAAATAAAGCCGATTGCAAAGAGATTGATTTTGTTGCCATTTTTCTTAACAAAAACGTAAGAGCAAAAAATAACGCAGAAAATATTGAAAAAACAACGTAGGTCATTTTGAGAAGTATAAATTATTTATAAATGCAGTTCAAGAGTTGTTAAGTGATATAATCTACGTAAACTAATTATTGACCTCCTTTTTGCAAACTCAATGCGGCCACTGCATTTTTTGCAGCATCCCCGGCACTGGCTTCATCAGTTACATGACCAAGAATTACTATATCTAAGTCGGAAGCAGGTTGTTGCCCCGGAATCCAGATATATGAATCTCTAAAAACCATTTCTAGTTTTTGGTTTGTTTCCACAATTTCTGTAAGTTTTTTTGCAACCATTTCTCTAGTTTCATTATCTTTTTCTGAATTCCCTGTCAACTTATCCCAATCAGCTCTTAAAATGAAAGATAGTAAAAGTTTGCCTTCATCAGTCGGATTAAATACTCCATCTTGAAAGCACTGACTGACATCGGTATGGGATTCTATAATAACTTGTTTATGCTCTATACCAAGCTTATCTAATTCCGCTACTACTTCTTCACCTGCTAGCTCATTTGTATTATGAATGCGCGGTGATTGGACAGATCGAATAGCAAAATTATCGCTAGTTTGAGATTGAAGCGCTATTAGTCCTACCCCGTCTTGAGCAATTGTATTAGCAAATTTTGTTAAAGAATTTTCGTCTTTAGGGACATCTCGCCAACCATTAACATAATACCAAACGTGTGATGCAATGGCTAAATCAGCTTTTTCTTCTGGAGGTTTATATTCTTCAGATTCAAATGGATTTAAATCATAAGCTTTTATATTATCTGAGAGACCTTCATCATTTGCTTTTTGATTGAATCCTTTCATCATTTCTTCGGATGGATCTTCACAAAAAACGTTAATATTATCTGCGGTACTATGAGCCTTAATAAATTCTTTCGTCAGTGGGATTTCTAATCCTCCGTTACCAACGCCAACATAAAGAAGATTTAACGGTTGTTCAGGTGTAGCTATTTTACCCCAAAGTTTAGGAAAATTTGTTTGGATTCCTTCTAATATTGCTTTTTTAGTAACTAACTTTTGATCCGTGTGCCTTAAAAAGGCACCGAACCATTCTGCGTGGGCTGTAAAAGCATCTTGTTGTTTTGATTTTTCTCTGAGAAGCATAATTTTATTCTGCCATTATATCAAACAAAGCCTGTCATTTCAACCCTTTTGCTTCCATGTATTTTTTTCCATGACCAACATCAGTGTTGATTGGAATATTTTCTTTACATAAAGGACAAGTGGCTTCGTCAAATGCTGAGGCTTTGATAACTCCAAGAGCGCTGAACGGGCCGCCAACTACCTCGGAAGTGACTTTTTCCGGATCACGGTTGACCATGACGCAGACAGCGACGACGTTGCCACCGGCTGCTTTCACAGTGTCAACTACTTTGCGGACCGACCCACCGGTCGTTGTCAGATCTTCAATTACCAAAACATTTTTTCCTTTAACTAGTTTGTCATAACCTCGGGTAAATATCATCTGTTTATCAACTGTTTTTTCAGTATAAACCCCTAAGATTTCTTTTCCCTTTAATTTTGATAAATGAAATGCCACCCACTGAGATAGAATAATTCCACCCAATGCTGGAGCAGCTACAACATCGATATCCATATCTTTATATTTTTCTGCAAACAGTTCCCCTATTCTTGAAGTTTCCGCGGTGTGAGGATAAACGGCATCCTTATTAACATAAACGCTACCGTGTTTTCCGGAAGTATAAACAAAATGAGAGTCGGTAATAACGGCACCGACCTTTTTTAAAATATCTACAACATTGTCCATAAGAAAATAAATAATTTATAAAGTTAATAAATTATAGCAAATAATTTAATAAATCAATTAGAAATTTTGGGGACTAAATTTCTGCTTGAAAAGAAGAAGTAGGTGTAAGATTTAAATGTTATTAATTTTAATTGACAATATGAGTGAAGAACCTTCACGTCATTCAGAAGATGAAATAAAGGCAGTTGAAAATTTCCTCAAAGAATTTAAACCTGAAGATGTAGTATTCAACTCAATTGGAATTAAAGGTGCTCTGGGACAAGTAACTTATAATTATGGAACTCTTGATGGAGCAAGCCGTATTTTTAGAGGCTTTATAAAAGATCAGGTGACAGTAAGAAATGTAAATGGAGCGCCGAATTTAAATTCAGTGTGGAAAATAAAAGATGTGACTAAAAAAATGCCCACAAAATTACCTCAATAATTTATTTACTGATTGTTGTTTATTAGTTTGCAGATGTAGGTTCTAAGCCATCCATGGCTAATTGAAATAAATTGACAGCTTTTTCTCCATCTTATAATCCTAAATCATCGAAGGTACTTTTTGTTCTTCTTTTTCACGATAAACCTGCTTCAATCTATAAGAAAAATCATAACATTGTTTTTGACGCTGTTTCATTTATGGCATTATCTTTTAGAAAGAATTCTTTCTAATTCTTCATTTGTTAATAATTTTTTTTCAAGAATAATTTCTCTCATAGTCCGACCGGTTTTTACTGACTCTTTAACTATTTTTGAAACTACGTCATAACCTAATCTCGGTGTTAATAATGTTGAATAGGCAGTTGATTTTTCCAAAAGTTCCAGGCATCTTTTGCGGTTGACAACGATGTTTCTAATTCCGCGATCCGCAAACAAAACCAAAGCAGTGTCGACCAATTTTAAAATCGTGATTAAAGAATCAACAATGACCGGAAGCATTACTCCTAACTCTAAGTGACTGGCTTCGGCGGCCTGATGAATACTTAAATTTTTTCCGGAAACAATATAATAAGTTTGATTCATCGTTTCGGCGATGACAGGATTGACCTTTCCCGGCATGATCGACGAACCGGGCTGTAGTTCTTTGAAACTAATCTCCCCTATTCCCCCTTTTGGCCCACTGGCCATAAAACGAAAGTCGAGTGATATTTTTGAAATATCCAAACAGAGAATATTAACAGCTGTACTCAAAAAACAGAAGTCGGTATCACTCGAAGTCTGAGACATCAAATTATTAGCTGGAACCAGTTTAGTTATTCCGGTCACCTTACGAATTTCTTTATAAAATTCTGAGATATAAATTTCCGGGGCATTGATCTTATTTCCAATTGCCGTCCCGCCCATATTCAGTTCATAAAAATAATTTAAGGCATCCTCAATTCTCTTTTTATCTCTTTTCAAAATATCACGGTAAGAACCAAATTCTGCGCCCAAAGTGGTTGGCACAGCATCCTGAATATGAGTACGAGCTAGCTTTCTGACGTCTCTATATTCTTTTGACTTTTCATCAAATACTTTAATTAAATAAAGTAAATTTTTGAGTAATTTTTCTGTGAGTTTTATTGAAGCGATCTTTAATGCTGAAGGATTGACATCATTAGTTGACTGACTGGAATTAACGTGATCGTTAGGATGAGCACCGGCTAAAGTTCCGATGACTTCATTGACGTTCATGTTAACCGAAGTCCCCGCTCCCCCATGATGGGCAGAGACAACAAACTGATCATCATATCTACCTTTTAATATTTCATTACATGCAACGACAATTTTATCTGATAATTTTTTCTCAACTTTTCCTGCTTTAAAATTGGCAATTGCAGCCGCTTTTTTTACCTGAACCATTGCGTAAACAAATTCCTTAAGTACTTTGTGATAATCAAAAGGGAAATTTTCAAGCGAGGCCTTTGTCTGCGGACCGTAAAGTACTTTATTTTGCATAATAAATATGTTATCAAATCACTCTTCTTATTTCCTGCATTAATATTTTTTTGAAATCTTTTATGATTCCCCAGTGGCTTTTGGGGAGAAATATTTTTAGTTCTTTGGCAAATTGAATATTTGACTTTTCAAGTATAACTAAGACTTTTTTTAGGATATCTTTCCCCTTCGCGGGTAAAAGATTTGCTCTCAAAATGTAATATAAGTCAAAAAAATCTCTTGCTTTTTGCCTATCAAGCAACGCGTGAATCTTTCCTCCAATTAACAATTCCTGTGTAATAGCCGTCATCGTGTAAGGTAAGATATAGTCATTGGCCACCGTGATGATTTCTCCAATATTCTTTTCTTTTCTTTGGGATATTTCAAGTTTAATATCTATCTTTTGTCCTTGCAATGAAAAATTTATAATCGCCAAATATCCACCTGTTGTTATTTTTGATTCCTTAATATCAATCAAGACTCCTTCTCGTTCAATTTCATTAATTGTTTGAATGACAATATCCTCAATTTTACTAAATGTAGAAGAAGCTGAGCTAAAATCTAAGTCTTCTGAAAAACGCGGACTTCTATAAATAATTCTTAAGGCTGTCCCACCTTTAAAATAGATTTTGTCCGAATCCGAATGACGATAAAAATGAGAGAGAAATAAATGTTGGATATATTCTCTACGAACATTTTGTTCGCTTGTCTGCCATTTTGTGGATGTCTCTTTTATGAATTGATTAGAAATCATATGAAGGGTTTGATTAAATTATTTAATTTTTTATTTTTGAATAAAGCGGAATAAAAAATTATTTTTTCTTTATTAAAACCTTTAGTTTCTAATCGATCATTTTCGGAGCTTTTTTTTAATGATACGAAATATAAATAATCAACCAATGCTTTTTCTTTTTCCGCAATAAAATATGACTTGTTTTCTGTTTTTCTTAAAAAATAACCTGTAAACGCTTCTTTCTTAATGGTTTGGTAAGAATATGCTATTCCAGAAACATCAAATAACCGTGTAGGTTTAGTGGTCGCCGAAGTAACCGTGTAAACCATCTCTGGGATTAAATTATAGTAAGCCAACGCATATTCGAAAGAAACATATGAGGGTTGATAAATGGCATTGGCTATTTCTTCTTCTGATGGCAAGTCGGTTTTTAGTGTATAAATTCCTCTCTTTAATCTTAAAAATAAACCGTTAAGCACTTGTGATTCTAAAAAATATTTTGTTGATTGTGTAGAAGTTTGGAAAATTCGTCTGAATTCTTGGCCAGAAAAAATACGAAGATTGCGTTTGAGTAGCTCTTCACGAATTTGCATCGGTTTCAGTAAAGTGTACATATTTATACTTAACTGAAATGATTATAGTAGCATTCTTCTCAAATGTCAAGCAAAAATCAATGATTAATCCATTTTCCTTTTGCCTCACCGATTATTTTCCCATTATTATAAACTAATTCTCCTCTCAAAAATGTCATTGATGGACGACCTAATAATTGCATCCCTTCATAAGCCGACCAACCACATTTTGAAAATAAATCTGACTTTTTTACTGTCCAATAATTATTTGTATCGATCAAAACTAGGTCAGCGTCATTACCGATTTTTATTCCGCCTTTACCTTTAAAATTAAAGATTCTCGCCGGGTTTTCACCGGTGTATTTCACTATTTTCATCAATCCTTCTTCTAAAGTTTTTTCACCAAATCTTTTTATCCAACCGGTGATAAGTGCCGGTAAAGTCTCCTGAATGCCGGGGGTTCCAGCTTGTGCTTTCCACATATCCGGTTGATTTTTCGTTTCCCATTCGTGAGGGGTATGCTCTGAACAAATGACATCGATCCCGCCAGAGCGAACCAACTCCCACATTTTTGCCTGATCTTCCGGAGTCCGCAAAGCCGGAGCGACTTTTATTTTATTGCCGTATTTTTTATAGTCCGTAGTATTAAACATTAACTGGTAACCAACTAATTCTCCATAAACTTTTAAGCCTCTATTTTTTGCCGCGGAAACTAAGGCAAATTCTTCGGGAGTTGATAGATGTAAAAGATAAAGTTCGGTTCCGTAAATATCGGCCAGAGCAATGGCCCGCGCGGCTGCTGAAGCAACAACTGTTGTTGGACGAATTTCAGACCAAAGTCCAGCGTCCATCCTACCGGTTTTTCTGAAAACTTCATTGTAAAAATTAATTAAAAATTGATCTTCCGCGTGGACAGCAATTTTTATCCCTCTTTCGGCGAGGATTTCAAAAATTTTTGCTAAAGTTTTGTCATCTGGAATTGTGGTTGGTGTCGTTTCATGTCCGGCGGTAAAAACTTTAATCCCAACAATATCATCTTTATTAACTTTTTCCAGTTCACTAAGATGATCTTTTGAAACTCCCATAAAAAATGCGTAGTCTATGTACGATCGACCTGGATAAATTTTCTTTATTTTTTCCTGAAGTAAATCAACAGTAACAGTTGGAGGTTTTGTATTTGGCATATCTATAACCGATGTAAACCCACCGGCTATTCCCGCTCGTGTCCCATGAGGAATATCTTCTTTTTGTTCAAATCCCGGTTCACGCAAATGTCCGTGAATTTCTACCAACCCAGGAAGAATATATTTTCCTTGAGCATCAATTATTTTTTGCGCCTGCCTGCCGGCAGGCAGGGTTTGTTGTTTTCCGTCAAAAAATTTCGTTGTCGAACCTTTGACTTTAGAGTGATCAATAATTTCCTTAATTTTTCCGTCTTCTATTAAAATATCTCCGTCAATAATTTTATCTGAGGTAACAATTTTCCCGTTCTTTATTAATTTTTTCATGATTATTTTTTTAATAAGGCAATTGCCTCATCAATGGGAATTCCTCTTGGACAAACTAACGTTAATTTCTTTCCTAGCTCATCAGAATATTTATCGATCCCTCCTTTTTTCGCCATCGCTTTTCTGTCTAATCCATCCCGTGGATCGGTCACATATCTGGCAATTTTAACCAGTGACATCGGATCCATACAACTTTTATCAGACTGAGTAATTTCTGGAGCGCCGGCGATACAACAACCACATTCTATACACTTTCTGAAAGCTTTTGATTCATTAGATTTTTTCTTTGTAATTATTACTTTATGAACTTTATCCAAATATGGCTTTATCTTTTCATATCTTTTCAAAATTGGTTCCAAATTAACAATCAAATCTTTTTCTACCGGAAAATTAGCTAAAGGTTCTATCATTTGTGTTTTGATGTTTCCATCTATTTGAGTCGAACATGATAAAACAGGTTTTTTATTGAGCATTACTCCGCAAGTGCCGCAAATTCCCTGACGGCATTCATAGCGAAAAGCCAAGGTTGGATCAAGATGTTTGTAAATGTAGGCAATCACGTCCAAGACCGTCATCCCCTTATTATATGGAATATCAAAAGAGTCGTACTTTAACTTCTCTTTTTTTTGAGAATTATAACGATAAATTAAAAATTTGATTTTCATTTATTCAATTACATTAATAATATTGGTAACAATTTTTCCCTTATTATTTTTGATGACAATGTTTTTTCTCCATTCCTCTAATGTCTTTGGATAGTCAGTTCGACTGTGGGCACCACGACTTTCTTTACGTAAAATAGCAGCATCAACCACCGATTCTGCAGTAACTATCATATTTTCAATTTCCAAACAATCTTGTAGATCACGATTTCTTTCTTTCAAATTTGTTCTTGGCTTCATTTTTTTTGCTTCTATTATTAATTTAGCGATTTCTTTTTTTGCTTTTAATAATTTTTTTTCGTCTCTAAAAATTCCCACCAAGTCCCACATAGTTTGTTTTAATTTATCTTCAACAACATGCGGAATAACACCAGTTTTTCTATTTACAAAAGAAAAAATTCTGGTCTGTTCTTTTTTAATTTGTTCTTTTGGTAAATTAGAAAATTTTATTTTATTAGAAAATTTTGCCGCCGCAATTCCAGCCCGTCGCCCAAAAACTTGACCTTCAGCAATTGAATTTCCTCCCAATCGATTAGCGCCATGAACTCCCCCGGCAACTTCTCCAACAGCGTATAAACCTAGAACAATCGTCTCACCCCATTCATTAATTTTTATTCCTCCCATCATATGATGCATCGAGGGATAAATTTCCATTGGCTCTTTTGAAATATCAACGCCTGTATTTTTATATTGTTCATAAACATCAGGAATTATTTCCAAAATTTTTTCTTTTGTCCAGTGATCAACATGAAGATAAACCGCGCCTTTTTCCGTTCCTAGTCCGGCCGCCACTTCAGTATAAATAGAACGACTAACTTCATCACGTTTGGCCAGTTCCATTTCTTTTGGATAGTACTTACTCATAAACCTCTCCCCTTTTTTATTTCGTAAGATTCCACCATGGGCACGAGTTTTTTCTGTAACTAAAACGCCGAGAGTCGATGGAGTGTTAGCCATGCCGGTTGGATGAAATTGAACCATCTCCATGTCAATCAATTCTGCTCCTGCGTCTAACGCCATAGCATAACCATCGCCAGTGTTTGACATGGCGTTGGTTGTCACTTTATACATTCTTCCGGCTCCTCCTGAAGCCAAAATCACTGATTTCGCCTGAAAAACAACTGTTTCGGTATTTTTGATATTTATACCAATTGCCCCAACTACTTGACCTTTAACAACTAACAGCTTACTGACAAAAAATTCATCTGTGTATTTTATTTTTAGTTTCCGAGCTTCATCAACCAATCCCTGCATCATCTCCCGACCCGTATAATCCCCTACACAAACATTGAGAGGAAACTTTTGTTTAGGACCGGCCCAAGTATAGAATTCACCGCTATCAAGCCGATCAAAAATAACTCCATAACTTTCAAGGTCATGAACGCGAGCTGGCATTTCTTCAGAAAAGACCTTAACCATTTTGTAGTTGTTAATAAAGTAACCGCCCTCAATCGTGATTTGGGCATGAAATTCGGGAGTCGCCGGCTTAACCATGGCAGCATTCATTCCGCCCATGGCCATACCAGTATGTGCGCAACCCAAAACTTCTTTGCCAAGCAGAAAAACTTCCAAGCCACTTTTTTTGGCTTCAATTGCAGCCCTTATCCCCGCTCCCCCCGCGCCAATTACAAGAATATCGGTTTTAATGTATTTAATCGAAGAATCTAATGACGAGTTCATTAGATGAAATAATATAAAAAAGGAATTTGTTAATCAAGTGAATTATATTTTTGTTTGACAAGAAGAAGAAGAAGAAGTATAATACGCTCTATATGCATCACCACAAGACGTCTGCGCAAAAGTTAAATAGATTTAGTGCTCGAGTTGCTACCAAACAACTACTTGATGGTTCTCCCTCTGAACCATTAGAGGACAAAGCGACGAATCTTATTTCTTCACTTCCGGATAATTTGCAAGCTCTTGGTTTACTCGCTGTTGCTAGATTATTTTGGAAACGAGATGGTAGGGTCGAAGGCAATGTAATGACTGTTGTAGAGGGTCACCCACCCGGTTATGATTTATAATCATACTTCCTACCCCTCCCACCCTAGCTTATTTTTTATTCCAGCGAAAGAAAGCCAAATATTAATATCAGGTAGTCGCTGTCGTTTGTCCGAGTTTTTCAATTAACCACATTCGTGAAAGAGTGGTAGGATTTAGTCCTTTAGATTTAGCAATTTTCTCAATCTTTTTTTTAACTGACTTTTGAATTCTGATAACCAGAACCTCTTTTTTTTCTTTCTCAATTAACTCTAAGCTCTCTAAGGGAACTTTTTTATTATCAAAAAATGGGGATACGTCATGAGTATCCCAAAAGTTAGCTTCTTCTTCTAAGGTTTTAAATGGCTTAATCGGTTTAAGTTTTTTCATAGTATTTAGTTCTTTCTTTACGGCTCATATCTCTGGCCGTAACTACACACAAACTTTGTGAAATAATAATTGTTATCAATCTTCCCTTTTTAGTTATTCCTAAAATCTTTTTTCTATTAAGATATGATTCGCTTTCAATTTTCCTATTTAGATACGCTTCCTCTACTTCCTCGACTTTAATGTTATGTTTTTTGATGTGATCGATTATCAATTCATCCCAAATTAGACTTCTCATATTGTAATACAATGTAATGCATAAAGTCAAATCGTTTTTAACACGGGTCGGTCATGACCGACCCCTAATTATGAATACTATTAATAATTCTTGTCAACCGCTTATAACCTACAAAAATAGTAAATTGGATTATTAGAAAGGGAAAAAAATGACGATAGATACCTTACTCGAGGTACTCATCCCAACTCTTAATTTTCAAGTCACTGATTTTATACTTATCCAATGAATTTACAAAAAATCGGGCGGAATTTAGATCGGTAAATAACGGAATATTATTATCAATCGCCGCTCGCCTGATTAAATATCCATCGGTAATTACCCGCTTAAACGAACCTTCATTATTATAATCCTCGCTTAAATTAATGACCAATGAAACTTGGTGTTTTTCGATCAAGTCAATAACGGTTGGGCTGGCTTTTTCATAAAGTTTATAGACCAATTTTGTTCTAACTCCTTTAGTTTTAAGAAACAGATGGGTTTTTTTGGTTGCATAAAGTTTAAAGCCTAAATTTTTTAACCGCCAGATTGATTCGGCAAAACGAAGTTTAAAATCATCGCCACCAATCGTTACTAAGGCGCTTTTTTTATTCAAGGACATTCCCGTTGATAACAAAGACTTTAGATAAGCTTCCTCGGCCGTATCACCAAAACAAGCCACTTCCCCAGTTGACCCCATCTCAACTCCAAGGGCCGGATCGGCCCCTTCCATTCTGGCAAAAGAAAACTGGGGTGCTTTGACGGCCACATAATTTGGATATTTAATTTTATACTCTTTCGCTTTTCCAAAAAAACTATCGACGATGACTTCGGCAAAATTAACCCCGGTCACTTTGGAAATAAAAGGAAAAGTCCGAGAGGCCCGCAAATTCATCTCAATCACATAGACCTCATTATCCTTAACCATAAACTGAATATTAAAAGGTCCAGAAATATTTAGTGATTTTGACAGTTGCTTGGCAATCTCAATCATTCTTTCTCCACTAAAAAATCGGACTCGCTCAGCTGGATAGACGATCGTTGCATCGCCCGAATGAACACCAGCATGTTCAATATGATTGGAAATGGCAAAAACTTTGACTTTGCCGGATTCGGCCACACCATCGAATTCAATTTCTCGGGCATTAACCATATATTTAGAAATTGTCACTGGATGTTTTTTATTAATATTAGTTGCTTTTTCAATAAAATGTTTTAACTCGATTGGATTGTAGCAAAGGTTCATCGCCGCTCCGGACAGGACGTAAGACGGCCTAACCAGAATTGGATAACCTACTTCACGCGCAAATTTTAAAGCCACATCCATTTCAGTAAAACTATTCCAGATAGGCTGTTTTATGTCCAAATCATCTAAAAGCTGGGAAAATTTTTTTCTATCCTCAGCCCGGTCAATGTCAACTGCGGAAGTTCCAAGAATTTTTATTCCGTATAAATCGATTTTTTTGGAAATATTATTGGGAGTCTGTCCTCCTACCGAAACAATGACAGAAGAAGACTTTTCAAATTCATATATATCAGCCACTCGCTCAAAACTCAGTTCTTCAAAATATAATCTGTCAGAAATATCGTAGTCAGTTGAGACGGTTTCCGGATTGCAATTAATAATAATTGATTTTTTTCCGTATTTTTTGAGATTCAAAGCGGTGTTTACACAGGTCCAATCAAATTCGACCGATGAACCGATTCGGTACGGTCCAGAGCCCAAAACCATTACACCCTTCTCCCCAATCGGAGCAACATCGTGATGACTTCCGTTATAGGTTGTGTACAAATAATTTGTTTTCGCCGGAAATTCTCCCGCCAAAGTGTCGATTTGAAAAATGGATGGCTTTATATTATTTTTTATTCTTAAATTACGGATTTCGAATTCCGAATTACCTGTCAGCAGACCGATCTTCTTGTCAGAAAAACCTAATTGTTTTAGGTGCAATAATTGATGTTGGGGCATTGCGCGCAATGCCCGTACAGCCGTTAATTCACGTTCTGCATCAACAATTGCCTTTAATCGGTATAAAAACCACGGGTCAATTCCACTTAATTCATAAATTTTTTGAACAGTTATTCCCAATTTTAAGGCTTTGGTAATAAAAAATATTCTTTTTGAGTTAGCCTGTTTAATATTGGCCAATATTTCCTCTTCTATAGAATTTATACTGAGCGAAGTCGAAGTATCAGTCACCCCCTGTACTCCAATATCAAGCATCCGGACGCCCTTTTGAATCGCTTCTTCAAAAGTTTGGCCAATCGCCATTATTTCTCCAACCGACTTCATCGAGCTGCCGATTTTTTCCGTAGTCCCCTTAAATTTATCCATATCCCAGCGGGGAATTTTAACGACGATATAGTCAAGGGCCGGTTCAAAAAATGACTGGGTAACCTGGGTAACTTGATTTTTTATTTCCATTAAGCTTTTTCCTAAAATTAATTTGGCGGCAACATAAGCTAATGGATAACCGGTTGCTTTAGAAGCTAAAGCTGAGGAGCGGGACAGGCGGGCATTAACCTCAATGACGTAGTACTCTAATTGTGATTTTGGTTTCGGGTTTAGGGCAAACTGCACATTGCACTCCCCCACAATCCCCAAACTTCTGACAATTTTTATCGAAAGTTCCCGCAAATAATGATATTCAAAATTTGTTAGCGTCTGACTTGGAGCGACGACGATTGATTCGCCGGTATGGACGCCCAGTGGATCAAAGTTTTCCATATTACAGACTGTGACGCAGTTATCATATTGATCGCGGACAACCTCATATTCAACTTCTTTATAATGATGAAGATATTTTTCTACCAATATCTGCGGCGAAAATGCTAAAGCTTTTTTGGCTAGAGAAATAAATTCCTTTTCATTGATGACTACTCCTGATTTCTGCCCACCTAAAGAGAAACCGGCCCGAACCATGATTGGATAGCCAATTTCTTGAGCTTTTTTTATACCAACTTCAACTGTAGTTACAGCAAAGCTCTGTGGCGTGGACACATCAATTTTATGAAGATGATTGGCAAACTTCGCTCTGTCTTCTGTTAAATCAATAGTTGATACCGGTGTTCCTAAAACTTGAACATTATATTTCTTTAAAATACCTTTTTTATAGAGGGCCATCCCGCAGTTCAAGGCTGTCTGACCGCCAAAAGATAGAACAATGGCGTCCGGTTTTTCTTTTTCAATTACTCGTTCAACAAATTCCGTCGTCACCGGTAAAAAGTAAACTTTATCAGCTAATTCTTTTGAAGTTTGAATTGTAGCAATGTTGGGATTAATTAAAACGGTTTTAATACCTTCTTCTTTGAAAGCTTTAATGGCCTGAGAGCCGGAGTAATCAAACTCCCCTGCCTGGCCGATTTTCAAAGCGCCTGAACCTAGGATTAATATTTTTTTCATATTTTATATTTTAAAAGCGAAGATATTGAATTTTTTTCGGTTTGATGTTTTCCGATAAAAAATTTGATATCGAGCTTTAACATAGTTTTTCTAAAAAATAATCAAACACCCACTCTGTATCCGTTGGACCTGGACACGCCTCAGGATGAAACTGGACTGACATAAAAGGAAATTTCTCATGGATAATCCCCTCGTTTGTGTCATCATTTGCGTTGATAAACCAAGGTCGAAAATCCTTTGGAATTTTGCCAATGGCAAAACCATGATTTTGCGTTGTTAAATAACAACGTTTTGTCCCAACCATAATACACGGCTGATTTTGCCCGCGGTGGCCGAACTTCATTTTATAGGTATCACCACCGGCGGCTAAAGATAGAATCTGATTTCCCAAACAAATCCCAAGTATTGGAATCTTTTTTGCAATAACTTTTTTAACTGTCTCAATTGTTGCGTCACACATTTTCGGATCACCTGGGCCGTTTGAAACAACCACTCCGTCAATCTTTTCCTTTAACGAAAAAATGTCATAGTTCCAGGGAACCGTAATCACTTTGACTCCCCTAACTAATAAGCTTCTTATAATATTTTTCTTAACTCCACAATCAATCAAAATAATTGTTTTATTTCCTTTTCCTTCTCTGGACACCCCTGGGGTGGACACGTCGACCACTAGATTTCTTTCATTTGGGTCTTCAAAACTCATACTGAGCCCCTCGGCTTCACTCGGAGTAAACTCCGTCGAAGTATCAAATATAATTTTCGCTAACTGAGCTCCTCCATCTCTTAATTTCTGAGTTAAATATCGTGTGTCTGCAATCATTAAACCGGGCACCTTTTCTTTTTTTAGCCATTCTCTCAAAGTCATTTTGCCTTGAAAATGGGATGGGGTGTCTATATATTGAGAAACAATTAATCCAGAAACATGAATTCGGGAGGACTCCCAATATTTTTTATCGGGAACTCCGTAGCTGCCAATAATTGGATATGTTGAAACCAAAATTTGTCCTTCGTAAGATGGATCAGTTAAGGATTCCGGATAACCGACCATACCGGTTGAAAAAACCAATTCTCCAGAACGGGCTTGTTCGTAACCAAAACTTTGCCCTTCGAAAATTTCCCCATCTTTTAAGATTAATTTTGCATTCATAAGCTTTGTCTGTCTGTCATCCCCTCGTAGGAGGGGATCCAGTCGATAATTGCATTTTAAAAAGTGATTTTAGTCTGGATTCCCGCCTTCGCGGGAATGACGAATATCGAGCTTTTATTTTTCTAAAATAAGTTTTAACAGCGCCATTCTCACATACATTCCATTTTTTGGTTCGGTTGTCAGATAGACTGCTCTTGGATCGCTATCAACCGTTGTTTCAATCTCGCCGACTCTCGGCAACGGATGCATCAACAACGTATTCTTTCCCGCCTTCATATCAACTAATTTTTTGGTTAAAATAAAGCTTAGTTTTAATTTTTCGTACTCGTTTTTATCAGCAAACCTTTCCTTTTGCACCCTCGTCCAGTACCAGAAGTGACAGTTAGCCGGAATCTCATCAAATGATTTTATTTCGACTAATTTTATCTTTCTTTTTTTAGCTTCTTCTAAATCTTTATTAGACAGGCGTAATTGTTTTGGTGATAAAAGATAAAGCGTAATATTTTTAAAAATTGAAAGACCTTTGATTAATGAATGGACAGTCCGACCGTTTAAGAGATCTCCCACCATCAAACCCTTAATATTATCCAAATGCCCGTACTTTTCATAAATCGTAAACATATCAAGGAGGGCTTGAGTTGGATGTTCCCCGATTCCGTCTCCGGCATTGATGACTGGAATATTAGCTACTTCGGCCACTTTTTCGGCTGTTCCAACCAGTGGATGACGAATAACGACGGCATCGGAATATTGTTCAATCATCATAATCGTGTCTTCAATAGTCTCACCTTTGACAACCGAAGAATTTTGCATCGGGTTTTGATGTTCAATTGTTTGACCGCCTAAGCGTTTGACCGCGGCAGAATTAGAACTGAAAGTTCTTGTTGATGGTTCAAAGAATAAAAGAGCAATGATCTTCCCGTCAAGTGGTCTGTAGGGGCGACCATCGTGTCGCCCTTTTTTCATGAAGATTTTTTTTATTTTAATTGTCTGCTGAAACAAAAATTCTATTGATTTTCGATTAAACTGATCAAGGGAAATAATATCTTTCCCAAAAAAAATCTCAGAGTTTTTCATGGTTCGATGTGACTCACCATGACCCTGAGTGTTAATCGAATGGGTCATAAGTCTCTGAGAATAATATTATATTCAATTTAGAAAAAAAAGCAAGGGGAAGTCTTACCTAATCAAGAATGGGGCTGAAATGATCTCCATACCTAATTGAAAAA
>CAYHOJ010000013.1:0-16483 GCA_964358305.1 uncultured Gammaproteobacteria bacterium
TCGCACCATCAATTTTTGGAGCAATAAATTGCTCCACTACATTTTTATTTCTTGTTACTACAATATTCACTCTATTTGGCAAAGGCCGGAACTTTTTTGGCAGCGACTGATAGGTCTTTCTCCCCATAATGACGACGTGTCCGGACGTCAAATTTTTAAATCTTTTGAAGTCTTCAGGAATATGCCAAAGAAGTTTATTATCTTTTCCTAGTTCTCTGTTCTTGCCAATCGCGGCGATGATGTTTATCATAATCATAAGGACACTCTTTATAAGGTCCGTCCTTATAAGGACGGACCTTAGTTAAAAACCCCCTACAACAGTAACCTCTCCTTTAATCGGCGGGTAGGGGTCGTAATTTTCAATCGTTATGTCTTCAAATTTAAAATCGTCAATGTTTTTCACGTTAGGATTTAATTTAACGGTTGGAAATGGTCGCGGTTTTCTTTTCAATTGCTCTTTTATTTGATTTTGATGATTCGAATAAGTATGGACATCACCAAATGTATGGACGAAATCTCCCGATGGAATTCCGACGATTTGAGAAACCATCAATAAAAGAAGAGAGTAAGAAGCGATGTTAAAAGGAACTCCTAAGAAAATATCGGCACTCCGTTGATAAAGTTGTAGGTTTAACCTGTTACCTAAAACGTTGAAATGAAACATTGTGTGACAAGGAGGCAAGGCAACAGATTTTTCCCGTGATGGCGCCATTTCATAGATATAAGCCGGATTCCAAGCCGAAACAATTAAGTGTTTTCTAAATCTTTGTTTCGGATCTTTTAGTTTATTGATCACCCAACCTAATTGGTCAACCGTTCTCTCTCCGTCTGAGGGCCACCTTCTCCACTGCACTCCATACACCGGCCCCAAATCTCCATATTTTTTAGCAAATTCTTTATCAGTTTTTATTTTTTCAATATATTCTTCTTGGGTTTTAATTGAAAATTGAGAATTGAAAATTGAGAATTGCGATTCTTTGAATCGCTTATACCCCCACTCGTCCCAAATATGAACATCGTTATCAACTAAATATTTAATATTTGAATCACCCCGCAAAAACCAAATTAGCTCATGAGTAATTCCCCGCATAAAAACTTTTTTGGTTGTAAGAAGAGGGAATCCTTTTGACAGATCAAACCTGATTTGTCGTCCAAAAACTCCCTTAATAAAAATCCCGGGGTTACCCCAAACTGGTTTTTTCACACCGTTTTTAAGGATATCTTTTAAGAGATTCAAGTATTGTTGTTCACCGGTGTTCATAAGTTAAAAATAAAAATTTAAAATTGATTTGTGTCAGGAATGACAGATGTTTAACCTTTAAAAATTATACTACTTATTTGTTTTTATTAGCCTAAATATTTCACCAACAAGATATAATGATCCCGTAACCACAATCGGTTCCTTCATTTTCAAAACTGTCTCCCATGCTTTTTTTAAATTAGGAATAATCATTATTTCCGATTTTATCCGATTGTATCTGATTATATCCGATTCTATCTTATCTGGCTCTTCTGAAGCATTAATCACATCTTGATTCTCTACAAAAAAACTCGTTAATATTATTTTTGTACAGACGGGGCATGCCCCGTCTCTACGGGATATAATTATTTTTATCATTTCTTCATAATCTTTTCCTTTTTTGAAAGCCAACAAAAAATTAAATTTTTTATTTGGATATTTTTGAATTAACGCTCCTAAAAATGCTTCCATTTTTTGGGGATTGTGAGCCCCATCAAAAATTACAGTTTTGTTAGAGATTTTTCTAACATCAAATCGTCCGGGAAAACTAGCCGTTTCGAAAACTTTTTTTATTTTCTCGTTATCCAATTTAAAACCATCTCTTTTGCTTAAATAATTAGCCGCCGCCAACGCCAAACTGGCATTTTCTTTTTGATATTCGCCAATTAGATTCAACCGATTTAATCCGATTTTATCTGATTTTATCTGATTATATCCGTTTGGATCAATAAATATTATTTCTGCCATCTTTTTTTCTGTTACTTCCCTAATAACTTTCTCCACCTTCTGATCTTGATTAATCGAAATTACCTGACTTTTTTCGTTGATAATCATCGCTTTTTGAAGTGCAATTTTTTCAATCGTTTTTCCCAAAATTGCTACGTGATCCAGACCTATCTTCGTCAAAACTGACAGCTTATCCGATCGAGAAACAACATTTGTTCCGTCGTACTTTCCCCCCAGGCCGGTTTCCATGACTGCGTAATCTACTTTTTTTTTAGCAAAAATATAAAATGCCAGACCGACCAAAATTTCAAAATAGGTTAATTCTGTAGAGACGGGGCATGCCCCGTCTGTACGATTAATAATTGGAATAATTTTATTTAAATAATAGACAAACTCTTTTTTTGCAATATTTACGTTTCCTATTTGAAACCTTTCTGTGACATTGATCAAATGAGGTGATTGATGAAGGCCAACTTTAAACCCCTGAGATGTTAATAAAGAACTGATTAAATAACAAGTTGAGCCCTTTCCTGAGGTACCAGCTACATGAATAACTTTAATTTTTTCCTGCGGGTCACCAAGTAAATGAAGAAAATATTTGGTTCTTTTTAAACCTAATTCGCCGGGAAACATCTGAGTTGAAGTCTTGGGGATATGAGATACAAGGAATCGTTCTGCCTCTTTAAAAGTTCTAATAAACATATTTAAATTTGTTTTTCTCTTTTCTTCGTCGTCACCCTTCCCCCTTGCCATTGTCCTTTGTACTGTGTACCACCGCCCTCAACCCTATAGAACTGGGCGTGGGCAAATCGGCAACCAAGCTCCATTATGACTGGAATCGGCCCTTCATTTTTTACGGCAAATGTAACCTTTCCATGGTAACCAGGCGCAACATTTCCTGTCCGCAAAAATAAACCTGATCGAAATAATGTTGTTCGAGGTTTAAAATTAACGGTAATATCAAGCGGAATATTAAATGTTTCAATTGAAGATAGTAAATAAAATTGACCAGGTTTAATAGTGATCGAAGTTATTTTTTTCTCATTATATTTAGCGACTGTCTTAATGTTTGGGGTTTCGCGATGAGTTATTCCAAGATAGGCTTTTCCTCCGTCAAGCTTGTGAACTTCCCCAAGTCTTATATCGAATCCCGCCCCTTCCGGGGTTGTCAGTTCACGATCAGCCAACCCTTCAACTAGACGTTTTGTTTTAACCAACTGCAATAATTTTTTTGGACCTAGAATCATATGGAGCTATTATATAATAAATTTTATCTTCATGATAAAATTAGCGTATGAAAAAAGTTTTTGTTTACGACCCAACGGTTTCAGATAACTTAAGCTCTGTCCGTGGCGTCGGCCGGTATTTGCAAATACTAAAAGAAAATTTTTCCGAATGGATTTTCTCTAACAATGTAACAATGAAACAATGGAACAAACATGATGTTTTCATCAATCCTTTCTTCAACTTCCTTCAACCACCATTAACTTTAAAACGTCTTGCCCAAAAACAAATCGCCGTTATTCACGATTTAATCCCCCTTAAATATCCTTCTCGTTTTCCCGCCGGAATCAAAGGCTCTATATATATACTATTAAACAAACTTGCTCTAAAAAATTATGACCTGATAATTACTGACAGTGAAGCCAGTAAAACAGACATTATTCAAATATTAAATATTAAGGAAAATAAAATAAGAGTTATTTATCCGTGTCTGCCGAGAATATTTATTGAAAGTCAAAATTCAAAAGAAGTATTGTCATTCCCGCGAAGGCGGGAATCCAGACTAAAATTACCATACAAAAATGAAATTATCGACTGGATCCCCTCCTACGAGGGGATGACACTGCCAAACTTTTGTCTCTACGTCGGCGATGCCACTTGGAACAAAAATCTTGTCAATCTTGCCCACGCTATAAAAATTGCCAATGTTAATTGTGTGTTTGTGGGAAAAGTTTTTGAGCCATTTTCTGGAAAAGCGCAGATACCTGTTTTGAGCAATCGCCAGGGGCCCCTTTGGGGTGTGGCGGCGAAAAACACGGTATCAAGCTTTTCACATTCTTGGCAATCAGAATTAAAAGAATTTTTTAGATTAACAAAAGATGATAAACGCTTCATTTTTGCCGGTTTTGTCCCTGATTACGAGCTGATCAAATTTTATCAACAAGCTTCAGTTAACATCTTAACTTCACGCGATGAAGGATTTGGGTTTTCTTACCTGGAAGCCGCCCAATTCTCCTGCCCCTCGGTCTTATCTGATATTCCTGTCTTACGGGAAACTTCCGACGAAAACGCATTGTTTTCCAACCCAAATAATCCCCAAGATATTGCCGATAAAATTAGAAAAATTTATACTGATGAAAATTTAAGAAATAAAATCGGAGCCGACGCAAAAAAAAGATCAGAGTTTTTTTCTGCGAAAAAATTCCGTGAGGAATTTAAAAGGTCAGTCCTTGTCAGCGAGTCAACTTAAGGACTGACCTTGAACAACCTTCTCGCATTCTCCGTCGTTGTCTCAATTAATCGATTAATTGATATGTCCTTTAATTTCGCCACAAATTCCGCGATTACTTGAATATTCTTCGGCTCATTATATCTATCTAACGGCCGTGGGATAGATAATAATCGGGGCATAAGAAAGGGTGAGTCGGTCTCAAGAACCAACATCTCTAGAGGAACTGTTTTGATAAAGTCTTGTTTTCCGCCAGCTGGCGGATTTTTATAAGTTATATCCCCATCAACGCCAATAAACATTCTGTGTTTTTTTGCAAATTCTAGAAGCTCCGGGTCGGGTTCACAACAATGAAAAACTGATCTGCCTTCTAATTTTTTATCCCAAATTTTATTTAGTACCTCAAGCATATCTGCTTTTGCCTCTCGATTATGTAAAACTAAACTTTTATCATATTTTATTGATAATAAAATCTGTTCCTTTAAAATTATTTTTTGCAACTTCACAAATTCTTCCCCAATTTTATAATCCGGATATTTTGTCTTTTGATAAATATGACGATCGATTCCGACTTCTCCAATAGCAACGACTTTGGGACTTGCTAGTAAAATTGAAAGCGAAGGGATCAAATTTGTTTGCGCCTGCCTGCCGGCAGGCAGGGTTTGTTGTTTTCCGTCAAAAAATTTTCGGTCCCGAGCTTTCTTGTAAATTTCGTACACATGATGCGGATGAATCCCAACCGCCGCATAGATTCCCTCATATTTTTCGGCTATCTCAACCGCTTTTTTTGACGTTTCAAAATCTGTTCCCGGAACCACGATTTGATTAACTCCGACTTTTTTAGCTTCATTTATAACTTCTTCGACTCTACCGGCGAAAGCTTCAAAATTTAAATGACAATGAGTATCGAACATAAATAGGTTATAAATGGTTATAAATGGTTTTAAATAGTTGCAATTAGTTTTATTTTGATTTAAACTGATTTTGACTATTTATAACTGTTTTCAACTAATTATAACTAATTTTAACTAGCTATGACTCTCTTCATCGGTGCTGATCATCGAGGGATTGAACTTAAAAATGCCATTATTGAATATCTTCATGAAAAAAATATTCGAATTGAAGATCTTGGCCCCTACGAACTTGATCCCTTGGACGATGCTATAGACTATTCCCAAAAAGTCTCTCAAGCTGTTTTACAAAATCCTGATAATCATCTAGGTATTGTCATCTGTGGCTCTGGTTGTGCCGTTTCAATGGCTGCTAATCGAATTCGTGGTGTTCGGGCTGGTGTTGCTATGAATGAAGATCAGGCTAAGCATATTCGAGAAAATGATCTCTGTAATGTTATCGCTCTTGCCGCTGACTATACTCCTCTTGAATTAGCCTGCAAATTAATTGAAGCTTTTATTGCAGCTACCCCAAAAACCGAAGATAAATATCTCAGAAGAATTGAAAAACTTGATAAATAAAATAGTAAGTGTAAACTAAATATATGAAAAATAGATCTGGCCAAATTCTACTCATTACCGTTATGCTTCTTGCAACTATCATGACCATTGTTTTGTCTGTTTCCTTTAAGTCAGCAACGGATACTCAAATAACAAAGCTCGAAGAAGAGTCCCAAAAAGCTTTAGTGGCAGCTGAGTCGGCCATTGAGGTAGCTTTAAAAAATAACAACACCGCCACTTTAGGAAGTGGTTCATTAACATCTATTACTGGTTTTGAAGGCTCCGCAACGATTGATCTAACCACATCTACACAATTTACTACCCCAAGCATTCCCAAAGACGGTAGCTATACTTTTTATCTGGGTAATTATGATGCAACAACAAAAACAATTGGCGCTTCAACAAATCAAAACATTACTTTGTGTTTTCAATCAGGGACACCCAATCCCGCTATCGAAGTTACTTTGGTAAAATCAAGTAGTGTAAAAAAATATGTTGTTGATCCTTCTTCTCGGATTACCAATGCTTCAACCGGTTCATCCTGCACCCCTGATACCACAAATTACAGTTATTCCGCTAACATTTCCGGAAGTGATATTGGCGCTGACGGACAGTTTCTTTTGGTTAGGGTTCTTTATATATCAACTAAATTATTTTTTTCCGCAAGTTCTAATTTTCCTATTCAAGGAAGAACAGTTTCTTCCCAAGCCACCTCTTCTACTTCAACTGGAGTCTCAAAAAAAGTAGTTCTTTTTCAATCATATCCGCAAATTCCAGGCGATTTCTTTTCAACAAGCTTCTAATAATATGATTCTTAAAATCTTTACTGACGGTGGATCTAAAGGTAACCCAGGCCCCTCTTCAATTGGTGGAGTTGGATATATCGATGGAAAAAAAATATTTGATTTTAAAAAATCGATTGGAATTGCAACGAACAATGATGCGGAATACCAAGCTCTCATAAAAGCGCTTGAAATCATAAATCCTAAATCTCAAATTACAAATTTTAAAAAAATAGAATTTTATTCCGATTCGAGACTCATGGTTAATCAAGTTAAAGGGCTTTTTAAAGTAAAAAATGGAAGGATTAAAGAATATATGCTGATAATAAGGGGACTGGAACAAGAGATTGCCCTACCGATTTCCTACTCATATGTACCGCGCGAACAAAATGTCGAAGCGGATCAACTAGTCAATGCAGTTTAATCTGATATTTTTTTTCTTGATTCTTCTCCACTACTCCATTAATTTCTAAAATTGAAATTGTGTTTAAAATTTCTGAAATAGTCTTATCCAATTCAATCGCCAGATCATCAACCGTTTGCGGATTTTTTTGCAGAATATCAAAGATTAATATTTCTTCTTCAATTAAATTTTTCCTGATGTCTTCTTTTTTTCGCGGCGTGATTTTCATATCAAATTCTTGATAAATATCTTCGACTGTCGTTACCAGTTTGGCTCCTTGTTTGATAAGTAAATTTGGTGCGGAGGACATATCTGAGTTAATGGGAGATGGTACGGCAAAGACATCTTTTCCCTGAATTCCGGCATATTTAGCGGTTATTAAAGCCCCTGAAAATTCCCCTCCTTCAGCAATTAAAACTCCACGGGATAAACCGGAAATAATTCTGTTTCTGGAAATAAACAAACCTTTTAAAACTGTTTGATCGGGCGGAAATTCACTGATGACCGCTCCACCGGATTTGATAATGTTATGATAAAGTTGATAATTAATGGCCGGATAGATAACGTTGACCCCGCACCCTAAGACGGCGACCGTCTTTCCGCCGGCGTCTAACGCCGCCTGATGGGCGATTGTATCAATCCCCATCGCCATTCCGGAAACGATGATAAAACCCGCCTCAGTTAACTCATAAGCAAATTTTCTGGCTACTTGAATGCCGTAACTGGTTGGTTTTCGTGTGCCAACGATGGCGAAAAAAAATTTTTCTTTTCCCACCAGAGATAAAAAATTTTGACTCCGAGTTTTATGTTGGGCAAATATATTACTATCTCCTTTTACATAAATGCAAATCGGCGGGTCGGAAATATTTTTTAAGCTTTCCGGATAATCTTCGCCGTCAACCGCCAGAACTGTAATCCCCTCTTTTTTCAATTTCTCTAACTCTTTTTTCGGATCAAATCTTCTCCTAAACTCAATAAATTTTTCCGTTAATCTCTGTCCGATCATTGGTATTAATTCTTTTACCGAGGCTGTATACGCTCCCCGTACACCCTTAGGGTGGACTTTTAACACCTGAAAAGTCATCGGACCAATACCTAGGCAATAAGAAAAACCGAGGTAATAAATAAGGTCGTCTTTTTTCATATTTCGACTTCGCTCAATATGATAAAATTTTTTCCAATGATACTATGCCTTTAAAAAACATATTTTCATTAATATTTTCATTGGGTGCGTGGATATTACAATCAGATAGAGTAAACCCTGTTAAAATAAGCGGCTTTTTAAATTGTTTTGAAAGTGTTGCTACGGCTCCAATTGATCCTCCTGATCTACTAAACAATGTTTTTTTTCCAAAAATACTTGTAAATATTTTGTCGGTCGCCTTGGCATATTTATTATTAATATCGGTACAAAATGGATCCAATTTTCCAGAAATTTTTAAAGTATATTTAGTCCCCTTCGGTAAATTATTTTTGATAAAATCTGAAACTAATTTTTCAATTTCATCGGGATTTTGATTTTCTACCAATCTGAATGAAAATTTGGCCGAAGCTGTAGCAGGGATGATTGTCTTACTACCTTGCCCTGTATAACCTCCATTAATCCCATGAATGTCAAACGATGGATAAATCTTTGTTGATAACCACAAGTTATTTTTATTTTTGAATTTAGCTTTGTCATAAAAATGTGGAATTAATATTTTTCTTGTTCGACTGTCTTTTATTTTAGAAAATAGCTCTGATAGAATCTGGATAGGATTATCAATTTGGTTGCCATAAACACCTGAATGAAGATCTATTTCACCAATTTTGATCTCAAGTTCAAAACCAATCAAACCTCTTATTCCATAGAATATTTCCGGCTGGTCACTCGTTTCCATTCCCATATCCAACACGTAAAAAACATTGATATTCTCCAAATCCTTTTTAGCCTGTTTAATTAAATACTCAAAATTTTCGCTTCCCGTTTCTTCTTCCCCTTCAAATATTAAAACGATATTATTTTGTAAAGACGAGGCATGCCTCGTCTCTACCATTCTCCTGATTGCTTCTACCGTCTGAATAATATGACCTTTATCATCGGCAACGCCCCGGCCAAATAATTTACCATTTTTCTTGGTTAATTCAAACGGCGGGCTTTCCCACTTATTCACTGGATCCTCCGGTTGCACGTCATAATGAGCATAAACGCCTATTGTCTTAGAGCTAGAAATATTTTTTTTGGCAATAATGAGTGGTGGACAATTATTTTTTTGATAAGTCTTAACTTCAAACTCTAGAGATTTTATTTCTTTTTTCAAAAACTCGACCGCTTTCAAGATTTCAGATTGTCTTGATGGATCGGTAGAAACCGATTGAATAGAAACAAACTCTGATAATAGTTGAATAGGATTTTTTTTCATATTTTATTCCATTTTGTCATCCCCTCGTAGGAGGGGATCCAGTCTATAATTACATTATAAAGTATATTGAGCTTGGATTCCCGCCTTCGCGGGAATGACGGATGCTTTGAATTATTGACTTAATAAATGTTAAAATTGAGATATGCAAATCTGCCCATCAATGCCATTACCAACAATGGAAGCGCTCGTAGCAAATATTAATAAACTTTCTCCTTTTTATAAATATTTTCAAATCGATATTGGAGACGGAATTTTTGTTAGTAATAGGACTGTTCAAATCGACGACATTGCCAAAAACTATCAACAAATTAACAAGGTCAATTCGTTGATTTTTGATTTTCATCTGATGGTTTCTGATTTTGAATCCGATATTAAAAAACTTAATGAGTTAAAAAAGTTTATTAATATAAAAAATATTTTCATTCATTATTCCGCTATTAGAAATTGCCTGCCTGCCGGCAAGCCAGGGAAATTAGAAATTAGGAATTTATCTCCTCTTCCTATAGGCTTAACTCTTAACCCTGAAGATCAAGTAAGAGATTTAACTATTCACTATCCACTAAACACTATTCCCTGTATTCAGGTTATGTCCGTTACCCCTGGAGTTCAGGGAAACCCTTTTCTACCAAAAACGCTCAATAAAATAGAACAGTTAAGAGACCTAGGCTATAGGAAGAAAATTTTTCTTGATGGAGCCGTTAATGATAAGACTATTCCAATCATAAATAAACTTAAATATAAACCCGATGTTATCTGTCCGGGAAGCTTTTTAACAAAAGCAAAAGACCTTGAGAAGAATGTAAAATATTTGGAGAATTATAAGTGAATTTGTCATCCCCTCGTAGGAGGGGATCCAGTCTATAATTACATTATAAAAAACAAATAAAGTGATTTTAGTCTGGATTCCCGCCTTCGCGGGAATGACACTTGTTTGATTTTTGAATTTTAACTTATGTATAAGCTTGTAATTATTAGACACGGCCTGACCGAATGGTCCAATCGTTTTACCGGTTGGACCGATATTGATCTGGCACCAAGTGGAATTGAAGAAACAAAAAAATACGGTTTAAGGTTAAAAGAGTTAGGATATTCTTTTGATCTTGGTTTTACTTCTGTCTTAAAAAGGGGAATAAAAACTTTAGAGATCGTCCTTGAAGTTTTAAGTCTCAATCATATTCCCGTCATCAAAGACTGGCATCTAAATGAGCGAAACTATGGAGATTTGCAAGGACAAAACAAGTCTGAAGCAATATCCAAATACGGTGAAGAACAGGTAAAGGTTTGGCGTCGGAGTTATGATGTAGCGCCACCAAACGGCGAATCCCTAAAAGACACATATAATCGCTCGGTCCCCTATTTTCAGGTAAATATTGAGCCGGAAATAAAAAAGGGCAAAAAAATAATTCTTTCTGGTCATCATAATTCACTCCGAGCAATTATTAAATATTTAGATAATATTTCTGATCAGGATATTGTTAACTTAAACGTTCCTTATTGTATTCCGCTCGTCTATGAATTTGATGAAAATATTAAGCCTATTAAACATTATTATTTAGCGCCCGATGACGAAGTAAAAAGAGTCATTGAAGGGATTAAGAATCAGATAAAAAAATAATTACAATTTTTTATAGGTGTCACGAAGTAAAAAGGTTCCACGAGAAGCGGATTGTCCCGCCTTTTGCGGGACAGAGCCTCGGAGTGGAATATCTGTTACGAGTGACAGAATCTATAAAAAATTTGTTATATAATACCCCTATGTTAAGCGGAAAGATTTACCGCAATTCGTCAATAGATTTCCTTATAAAGAAATCCTTAGAAAGAAAAGAGACTATCGAATCTAAATCCGGGGCTCTTGTAACTTACACCGGAAAATACACAGGACGATCTCCTAATGATAAATTTATTGTTGACACACCTAAAATTCACAATAAAATAAATTGGGGAAAAACCAATGCCCCAATCTCAAAGGAAAACTACAATAAGCTTTACAAAAAAATAGCAGGATTTTTTGATTCCGAAAAAGAGCTTTTTGTTGTTGACGCCCAAGTCGGCACTGATAAAAAAAACTCCATTAATCTGAGGGTTTACTGCCAATATGCTTACCAGGCGATATTTGCTACTCATTTGTTTAGGCGATTGCCTGATGTGGGAATGGATTTCAAGCCCGACCTAACCGTCTATTGTGCCCCATCGGTTGTTGCCAATCCAAAAACTGACGGAACAAATTCTGAAGCCTTTGTTATTTTAAATATTGAAGAAAAAACTATTATTATTGGCGGCACCAAGTATGCCGGGGAAATAAAAAAAGCCGTCTTTACTTTTATGAACTATCTTCTTCCTCAAAAGGGCGTTTTTCCGATGCATTGTTCCGCTAACATTGATGTCAAAGGTAAGACAACCGCTTTATTTTTTGGATTGTCCGGAACTGGTAAAACTACCCTATCTGCCAACCCGCACAGACGTTTAATTGGGGATGATGAACATGGTTGGAGCAAAAACGGTATCTTTAACTTTGAAGGTGGTTGTTATGCCAAATGTATTAATATCAAAAAAGAGAGTGAACCGCAGATTTGGTCGGCCATTCATCGGAAAGGCATATTGCTCGAAAATGTTGTCCTGAAAAAAGATGGTGATTTTGATTTTGATTCGGGTAAATTTACTGAAAATACCCGTGCAGTTTATCCTTTAGAATTTATTAATAACTCTGTCCCGAACGGTATGGGGAAACAACCAAAATATGTTATTTTTTTAACGGCTGATGCCGAAGGCGTTCTCCCACCGGTTGCCCATCTTTCCTTAAATCAAGCCGCTTACCATTTTTTGTCCGGATATACTTCTAAATTAGCCGGGACTGAACACGGTATAAAAGAACCAAAACCAACATTTTCTGCCTATTTTGGTGGACCGTTCATGCCTTTAAAACCGATGGTTTATTTGAATTTACTAAAAAAATATTTGAAAAAATACGAGACAAAAACTTTTTTAGTAAATACCGGCTGGATCGGTGGTGCTTATGGAGTAGGAAAACGAATTTCAATTAATGATACCCGTAACATCATTACCGCAATTCTAACAGGTAGACTTGATGAAGTTGTTTGCCGTCCGGACGAAATATTTAATCTTTATGTTCCAATTAAAGTTCCCGGAGTTGACAAAAAAATTCTCGATCCCTCTTTATCTTGGAAAAATAAAAGCTTATATTATGATAGTGCTAAAAAATTAGCTAAACTGTTTACTGAGAATATAAAAAGGTTTCCAGATGTTTTACAATCTATTGTCAATAGTGGACCAAAAATTATAAGTTAATACGAATACCACGAATAAAGAAATGCGAATGCTGCAAATTATGCGAATATTCGTATAATTCGTATCATTTGCATAAAAATTCGTATCATTCGTATTATATTTTCTTTATGAAATTATCTAAACGTGCTCTTTCCATCAATCCCTCTCTCACCTTATCAATTACTGCCAAAGCCAAGGAGATGAAAAAGCAGGGCCTTGACGTCGTATCTTTTAGCGCCGGCGAACCGGACTTTGATACGATGTTTCATATCAAGGAAGCAGCCAAAAAAGCCATTGATGAAGGATTTACCAAATACACTGCCTCTTCAGGAATTATTGAATTAAAAGAAGCTATCTGCGCCAAATTTCGTCGAGATAACTGGCTTGACTATGAACCAAAAAACATTATTGTTTCAACCGGTGGAAAGCAGGCTTTGTTTAATATGATTATGGTCACTGTTAATCCGGATGACGAAGTTATTATTCCGGTCCCATATTGGGTTAGTTACGAAGAAATGGTAAAAATAGCCGATGGTAAATGTATCTTTTTAAAAACTAACAACTTTAAAATTAACCCGCAAGATTTAGAAAAAGCGATTACCCCAAAGACAAAAATGCTTATTTTCAATTCGCCGTCAAATCCGACCGGAGTTGTCTACGATGAAAAAGAATTAAAACAAATCGCCGCAATTTGCCTGAAACATAATATCTATATTTTGAGCGATGAAATTTATGAAAAATTAATCTACGGAAAAAAACATGTTAGTATTGCCTCGGTCAATGAAAAAATTAAAAAATTAACCATCGTCGTCAATGGTGTTTCAAAATCTTATGCGATGACCGGGTGGAGAATAGGGTACGCGGCGGCTGAGGAAGAGATAGTCAAAGCCTCAACTCGACTTCAAGACCACACAACTTCAAATCCCACTTCTATTTCACAAAAGGCGGCTTTAGCTGCTATCAATGGTCCGGAAGATCATGTAGCTAAGATGGTCTATGAGTACAAAAAACGCCGTGATTTTATGGTTGATCGTTTAAATAGAATTGACGGTTTGATAGCCAATCGTCCGGATGGGGCTTTTTATGTTTTTGCCAATGTTTCAAAATTTTATAGTGATGGAGTTAAAGGTTCTATCGACTTCTGTAAAAAATTGTTGGAAGATGCCTATGTGGCAGTTGTCCCAGGGCTTGCTTTCGGAGACGATCGATATGTCCGATTAAGCTTCGCCACCGGCATGGAACATATCAAAAGAGGGTTAGATAGAATGGAGAAGTTTTGTGAGAAGGTGAGAAAACAATAACTAATACTTGGTTATTGCTTCTTGGTTATTAGACTGAGGATATCTTTAAAGTCAAATGTACCATCATTATTGAAGTCGAAGGGGAGTAGAGGTTTAAATTTTATTTTATTACTGTCTTTTTTAAAAACAATGAATTCTTGTCTTGGTAGGTGATAAGGTTTGAGTAGAACAACCCTGTAGAGTTCATCTAGGGCGATATTTTGTATATCTTGTAGATATCCAAGACTGTTATTGACCGAGAGATTTTTTTTCTTAAAAACAAGTTGATCGTCTATGTCAAAGATTTGAATTTCATAGTCATCTCCCCTACCCCAAGTTTCAAATTTCAATGAGGGAAGTGGGAAAATTTTTATATCCCATTCATCGCTTAATAAAATATTTGTATCATTTTTTTGCAAAATAAATTTAATTTTTTTATTACCCAACTCATCATTCGTTTTTAAAGTAAAATAAACATCTTTTTCCTCAAACGAATTAATATCTTTCAAATCATCAAATAAAAACGTAACCGATTTCATCCGATTAGATCCGATTTCATCCGATTTTATCTGATATTCCGCATCTCTATCCCACACCGCTTGCCCTAAATTCTCTAATTTCACTTTGAAATGATAGGTTGACTGGACGACTAAATCGGTCGGCAGTCGATAATTTATCCACCCTTTTTCTATCTGCTCCGGCTCCCCTTTTATTTTTGACATGCCCGCAACGGTCGAATATTGTGGGTAATATTCTTGGGAATTAAATTTCCTCCAGGAAAAATCTAAAAACGGCTCCCCTTGATAATCAAAGACAAACGGAGTGACCGCAACTACCCGACTGTCAGGCCCCCAAATTTGATTAAAGGCAATTTGAAAATTCTCAGCAACAATATTTTCTCCTCCTCGTCTCCAACCTGTTTCTGTAATAAACACCGGCAATTCTTTTGTCACTCCCAGTTCTTTAAGAAGCCCCAGCTCCCATTCATAGGTCCTAACTGTTCCTCGACCAACCGCATAAGGCCTACCGGAAAAACCAGGATTAGGATATGAGTGTGAGGAGAGACCGTCTATAAGACTAATAAGGTCAGTCCTTAAAGATTGACTCGCTGACAAGGACTGACCTTCTGACGGACCTTGTATAATCTGCCGCAAAAACGTTTCTTCATCTTCCATCCCGGGCATCCACGACGGCGCGGAGGCATCAAACCCGGCCAGCATCACAAAAAAATCTTTGTTTTTTTCCTTTAATTTTTTAGCGAATTCCAATGATACTTCCGCATAATTTTTTGCATCCACTTCCCCACCCCATTCGCTCCCGTGATTTGGTTCATTAAATAAGATAATGTAGCGATTTTTTATTACCCAATTTAAAGAATCAAGAAAGTCTACCCAACTTTGGGCATCTTTTTTTTCCGGCCGCCGCCAATTTTCTCCTTCAGCCGAAGTCGCCAAACGGATTATTGGAATAAGATGAAGGCGACGTAATTTATCAAATATCGCCTGCCATTTTTCTTTGTTTCTATCTTTTTCTTCAATAATTAAGGTCACATATCCCCAATCGCCACCATTGGAATTAACCAACTCTTTTACTTGAGAAAACTGATCAATATTTGGCTGAGCCAAAGAAATACCGAATTTATTGTTAGGGGAATATGCTATAACAGAAATTGGGAAAAAAATTAAAGTCAGAAATAATATTAAAAGTGTTTTTTTCATTGTTATATTGTTAAATGGTTATATGTTTTTTAACAATTCAACAATATAGCTATATAACTATTCAATTTCTACCTTAATCCCCGCCTTTTTAAGTAGCTCTATTCCTCCCTCATCATGGTGTTCTACCCTACAAACTACCCTAATAATTCCCGCATTGGCAATAATTTTTGCGCAGCTTGAGCAAGGATTGGCAGTTGTATAAAGAGTTGACCCGAGAGTTGATGAACCATGAAGAGCAGCTTGGATTATGGCATTTTGCTCAGCATGAATGCAGACGCAGCTTTCTTCATATTCATAACCCTTAATCTCACCTTTATCTCGTCTTTGGCAACGGAGACAACCCCCTTCACTGCAGTTTTTTATTTTGTGAGGTGTCCCATTATATCCGGTTGAAATAATCCTAAAATCACGGACGATTAAACTTCCCACCTGGCGCCTTGTACAATCGGCTCGTTTTTTTACAACATCAACCATCATCATAAAATATTCATCCCAGTCCGGCCTTTTGATTGCTTTCATATGTCCTTATTATAATAAATTACAAATCACAAATAAATTATAAGCTTTAAGTAATAAACGTTAGTAATTTAATCTTTAAGATTTAATATTTATTTGGAGCTTGGAACTTAAAATTTAGGATTTTTACTTACTGTACCTCTCTCCACTGATAGTTGGCCGTACTTAAGTAAGGAAGTAAGTTGATATATTTTGTCTGATCAAATTTAATAAACAACGACGGTTTTC
>CAYHOJ010000014.1:0-15603 GCA_964358305.1 uncultured Gammaproteobacteria bacterium
TAGGATCAAAATTGTATGATATTTATCCGAAAAAGCAAGAAGAAAAGTTATTGGTAATGGGTTATGAGCTAATTGGAAGGAAAATCGGTGTTGAAATACCAAAGAAAACAATAGATTCGATTTTGACAAATTTGGGATTTGGTGTTTCTGACGCGTCGAAACAGGGTCTGACCCTCCGGGAGGGTCAGACCCTACAGATCACTGTGCCGTCGTGGAGAGCTAATGATATAGATATCCCTGAAGATATTATTGAAGAAGTGGCTCGCGTATACGGTTATCAAAACATTCCCTCGATACTACAACCGATCGTTTACGTTGATCAGCCAAAAGAGATGGAAGATATATTTGTCTTTCAAAATAGAATTAAAATATTTTTAAAACATTTGGGTTTAAACGAAGTTATAAATTACTCGATGATTTCAAAAGACATGATTGAGGATTTTGGGTTAAAAATTGAGGATCACCTAAGATTATCAAACAGCATTTCTGAGGATATTGAATATCTGAGAATTAGTTTATTACCTTCGCTAAGCAAAAACGTAAGTGAGAATACAGGAAAATTTGATGTAGTTAAAATATTTGAGATAGCAAAGGTCTATTTGCCAAGAAAAGGTAAGTTGCCAGATGAAAAATACAAAGTGGGTATTGCCGTTAATACAAGCTATTCCGATTTAAAAGGCATAATTGAGGCTATATATCGAGAGTTAAATATTAAAGATCTAAATATACCTGAGATCCTTGAAAAGGATGGAATTTTTGTAAGCGAAATTGACTTTAAATCATTAATTGATGGCTACAGATTCGCGCCTAACTATGTTCCACTACATCCTTATGCAATAATTAAGTTGGATAAGACTTTTGAAATGTCGGTAGAAAAAACGTATGAAATTATTCAAAAAGAAGCCTTTAAGTCAAAACTTCTTCAAAAAATCGAGGTTGTGACACTATACCAGAATAAACTTACATTACGTTTCTATTACTCTTCACCGGATTGTAATATTACAGAGGAAAAGGTTAAAAAAGAACTTGTAAAATTATAAGGGTTATAGTATAATAACGAGATATGTCATTAAAACTTAGGCCAACTGAAACAATTCAAAAACCAGTTTTATGTATTGGCTTGACCGATGGGAAAATTCTTTCTGGTAGAACTTGGACAAGTTTTCAATTAAAAGCCTCTATTGGGAGGAATTCTGTAAACCTTCCAGAAGAGTCAGAATTTACAAATAGCATTATTCGTGGAGCATCTTCTATGATTGGCCAAAGAGTAACGGTAACTTTGACAAATGAAACGAGTGTAATTGGTGTAGGCGAATATACTATAGATGGTTACATGGGGATATTGCCTTCTGCTAAAGCAAATGGTTTTGATATAAGCGTTGAAGATTTAAAAAGTTTAGCGCTAACAAAAAAAGTTAGCGTAAATTTAGGGGAAGATTATTCCTAAATTAAGGTGTGGGAGAAGGAACTAACGTTGGTGTCACGTAGTCCCAAGGCTTATTGACTCCGAATTTGATGGTTGATTCACCTTGCTTGTCTTTTTCATTAGTCCCAATTATCTGGAGCTCATAAACCCCATCAGCTATTATTGAAATTGTTTCATCAATATCACGTTTATCTTCGCTCCAGTCAAATTTTATTTCTCCATTTAATTTAACCTTAACGTTTTTCAATTTATCCAAAGAAATAATTTTGGCTTTTATATTAAGATTACCTGAAGAAACGGTCGTTTGTCCCGAAGGACTTTTTATCGAAACAATTACTGAGTCAGAAGATGCGTCGGAAGTTTCGGTGGGTGGTTTAAATTTTTTATCACCTTGCTGACCGGCCCAGGCATTAATGGCTTCCTGCCAGCGATTTTTACCATCGGTTGAAACAGGATCGCTTTCGCTAATCACGATAAAATCCTTTTCTTCATAATTACCACTTTTTACCTCGACCTCATTGGCAAGTTTTTCGTTAGATTTTGATATTTTTAATTTTTTATACCAGGGAGAAGTATCTTTTGGCTCCGATCCCTCAATAAAATACTCTGATCGGGTCGGGTAGCCGTCTTTTGGAAGACCGCCAAGATAAGAATCAATTATCAAAGCCTTAACTTTTTCCGGTTTTTCGATAATTCCATCGTCATATTTTTTTAGAAGTTCCCGCATAATCCTGTACCAAATTGGAGAAGCTCCGGTAGCTCCGGAGGCAATTTTTGGATTCATTCTGCTATTATCATTATTACCGACCCAAACGCCAACCGTAATTGATTTGGTGTAACCGACTGTCCAGTTATCACGTTTATCATCAGTTGTTCCGGTTTTAGTAGCTACGGTTTTCCCGGGAACGTTAAGATACGAATTTGGGCCAAATTCTTCGATTCGGGCGTTATTATCTGACAAAATATGAGAAAGCAAAAAAGAAACTTCAGGAGAAAATACTCTTTTTTCTTGGATTCGAACCTTTTTGAAAATATTTTTTCCTTTAAAATCGGAAATATCGGCAATTGAACTAATGTCATGTTTTAAACCACCGTTTGCCAGTACTGAGTAAGCAGAAGTAAGATTAAGCAAGGTAGTTTCGCCGCCTCCTAAAGTTAATGAGAGTCCAAAACGTTTTAAATTATCTGAATTTGGAGCAAAAGTTGGCATGCCAAGGTCATCTAATTTAGTTAGAAAATCGCGAAGACCAAGGATGGATAATAATTTTACAGCCGGAATGTTTATCGAATTTCCTAAAGCAAATCTAAGTTGAACCGGTCCTCGAAATTTACCGTCATAATTAACTGGAGAATAATCTTCCGTCCCTTGATCAGGGAAAGTAGTCTTGACATCCATAAATATTGTGCTGGGGGTATAACCCTTTTCAAAAGCTAAACCATAGGTAAAAGGTTTCAAAGCGCTCCCAGGCTGGCGTTGGCCCAGTTCGGCCACATTAAATTTCCCAAATTTTTCATCATTAAAATCATAAGAGCCGACCATAGCTAAAATTTCTCCAGTTTTAGAATCAAGGACTACAACGGCGGCATTAGTAGCGTTAAAATCTTTTAATTTAGCAATTTCTTCTTTGACAATTTTTTCGGCTGTCTGTTGTACTTCTAGAGACAAGGTAGTTTTGATCTTAACGCCTTTATCGATTATTTTTGAACCGTATTGCTGCTCTATCTGGTCCTTAACATAAAATACAAAATGAGGGGCTTCAATCAAAATTTTTGGCGTATTAAATTTTGTTATTTCAACTTTTTTTAGGGCAGTGTTTTCCTGATCCTTAGTTATATATCCGTCCTCGCGCATTCGACGTAAAACGCTTTTCGTCCGAGTTTTCCAGGCATCATTTTTGCCAATAAAAGGTGAGTAAAGACTGGGAGATTGGGGTAATCCGGCTAAAATTGCCGATTCAACTAAATTCAAATCCTTGGCCGACTTGCCAAAATACGCTTTAGCCGCCGTTCCAACTCCCCAGTAGGTTCCTCCGTAAGGAGATTCGTTTAAATACATCAGTAGTATTTCATCTTTTTTATAGCGGCGTTCTACCTCAAAAGCCAATATCATTTCCTGAACTTTTCGGGTGACAGTCTGGCGAGTAGTTAACAAAACATTTTTAATTAACTGTTGGGTAATCGTTGAACCGCCCTGAAGACCACGACCTAAAAACATATTAAGAAAAGCCCGAATCATACCTGTTTGAGAAAAGCCTCTATGTTTATAAAAATTTTTGTCTTCTATAGCTATCGTCGCCTCTTTAAGAGTTTTTGGAATCTCTTCAAAGGTAACCGGAACACGATTTTTATCCTTGTACATGTCATATAGAACTTTCCCCTCTCGATCATAAAAGACTGTCGAATAACCTGTTTGTTGAGAAAGTTTAGAAGGCGAAGGTAGATCCTTGGCATACCAGGCAAAAAGTATAAAGATAATGATAAAACCGAAGATAACTGCTCCTGTTAGAAAAAACAGAAGTTTAGCAATCAGTTTTTCTTTATCGTATTGTGAGCGGAATCGCAGACGGCGAGGTAGGTACATGAATTAAAGTATAGCAAAAATCAAAGATCAAATATCAAAAATAAATGCATTAGTCATTCGAATTTTTTAGGTTATCCCAACGATCTAAATAAATGTTTTTGTAGGTTATCCTTCGACTACGCTCAGGATACCCTGAGTGAAATCGAAGGGTTATAAGCGGTTGACAAATTTTAATTCAGTAAATAATCTATATTTATCGTTTAATTATTGATTGATTAATATTTTTAACTATTAATTAGTAACACTTCAATCGACCTGCCTGCCGGCAGGCAGGTTAAACGATTGAAGTGTTATTATGAAAGAAATATGTGTTGATTTTATTGTTATGATTTATAATCATAGAAAGAGTATGAAAATTTCAAAGAGTGTTTTTATTTTTTTGTTAATAATTTTTCTTTCTTCTATTAGTTTGAATTTTTCTACTTTATTTAAAAATCTTAATAGCTATTTTTTAAGGAAATCTAATCGCGCTGAAGTGGTTGTGAAAAACGTTGTTGATGGGGATACTATCGATACGTCTGACGGAGAGAGGCTACGGCTTTACGAAATTAATGCACCTGAATATCCAAAGGATTGCTTGGGAGTTGATTCCAAAACAAGGATGGAGGATTTGGTTTTAAATAAAAAAATTCAGTATGAAAAAATTGGTCGAGATACTTTTGGAAGAACGTTAGCTTATATATTTGTAGATAAACTACTAATCAACGAAGTGATGACCGAGGAGGGCTTGGCTTATTTTATGAAAGGGAAAACGGTCACGGAAAATTCTTTACAGATCGAGCAATCGCAAGACAAAGCAAAACTAGCCGGTAGAGGAGTCTGGTCAAGTTTTTGTCAAACAAAAAAAGAAGGCTGTATTATCAAAGGTAACTACCGACCGGCTGACAATACCCGTATTTACCATACACCTAATTGCTACAACTATGATAAAATAACAATCAAACCGGGAACGACCGATCGCTGGTTTTGTAGTGAAGAAGAAGCAAAAAATGCGGGATTCAGAAAGTCTTTAGATTGTCCAAAATAATATAAATTATTTTACTTCAATCGTTTAACCTGCCTGCCGGCAGGCAGGTCGATTGAAGTATTCAATTATGAAAGTGTTTGGGAAAAAAATAAAACATAATAGTATATGGAAAGTAATAATGATTGTTTCTTCGATACTATTAATACTAATGTCATTTGCGCCAATGTTTATAAGATAAAATATATGGCTATATTGTCATATTGTTATATTGTTTTAAAACCATATAACTATATAGCAATATAACAATGAATAATCTTACTTTACCAATAGAATCCCTTCCCTCAACCAGCTCCATCACTATCCGTAAACTTAAATCCCTTGGCATCAATACTTACTTCGACTTACTTAATTATTTCCCTACTCGTTACGAGGATTATTCACTGATAACAAAGATAGACAAGATCCAGGTTGGAGAAATAGTGACAATCACGGGAAAGATCATTGAGGCTAAAAATCAATGCACTCGCTCAAGAATTACAATTCAAAAAGTTGTCATAACCGATTATACGGGAACAGTTGAAGTAAATTGGTTCAACCAACCATACTTAATTAGAGTTTTAAAAATTGGAGAAACTATTTCAGTTGCTGGTCTGGTTAAACAGTTTGGATCAAAAATATCGATTGAACCTAAAGAATACGAAATTGGAGATAAAAAAATCCATACAGGAAGATTAGTTCCTGTTTATTCGGAAAAAAAGGGTCTTTCCACAAAAACGATACGGGAAAAAATATTTTATGTTTTACATTCAATCGTAGGGGACGACCCACGTGTCGTCCCAGAATCATTACCACCTGAAATAATAAAATTTAATAATTTAATTAATGAAAACATAGCCTATCAGCAAATTCATTTTCCGGAGAACTTAGATTTAGCGAACAAAGCCAAAGAGCGACTGGCTTTTGATGAATTATTTAGCCTACAGTTAGCTAATAATTTAATTAAAAAAGAATGGAAGAAAGAACGTGTTGGAAATGTGTTTAAGGTAGAGACGCGGCATGCCGCGTCTTTACATCGTTTTATCACCAATCTCCCCTTCAAATTAACCAATGACCAAAACAAGGTCGTAGAAGAAATTATTACCGACCTAAAAAAAACCACCCCGATGAATCGATTTTTACAGGGAGACGTTGGGTCTGGTAAGACAGTTGTTGCTGCAATTGCCTGCTATCTTTCCTTTCTTAATGGTTATCAATCGATTATTATGGCACCTACGGAGATATTGGCACAACAACATTATCAGTCAATTAGCAAATTATTTGTTAAATCCGAAATCGTAAATCCCAAATCACAAATAAATTCTAAATTTAAAATTCCAAAAATACAATTAATTACGGGGTCGACAAAAAAACAAATCGTACAGACGGGGCATGCCCCGTCTCTACCAAACGATATAATTATTGGCACACATGCCCTCCTTAGTAAACAAAATAAATTCAAAAAAGTTGGCTTGGTCGTCATTGATGAACAACATCGTTTTGGAGTTAGTCAAAGAGCTCTTCTTAAAGAAAAAGCTTTGAATTCTCATTTATTGACGATGACGGCCACGCCTATTCCAAGAACGGTCGCCTTGACACTATATGGTGAGCTTGATTTAAGTTATATTGAAGAGATGCCAAAAGGCAGACAAGTGATAAAGACCTTTTTGGTTCCAAAAGAAAAAAGAGAGAGTGGTTACCAATGGATTAAAAAACAAATCAAAGAAAATGCTGCGCAAGTATTTATCGTCTGCCCTCTCATTGAAAAATCGGAATCAGAAACTTTAAAGTCAGTCAAGGCTGTCAAAATCGAATTTGAAAATATAAAAGAAATATTTTCCGATTTTAAATTAGGGTTACTCCATGGAAAATTAAAGTCTAAGGAAAAAAATCAAATTATGACCGACTTCAAAAACAAAAAAATAGATATTCTTGTCAGCACCCCAGTTGTTGAGGTTGGAATCGATATTCCTGATGCGACCATCATGATTATTGAAGGAGCTGAAAGATTCGGATTAGCTTCTCTTCATCAATTAAGAGGCAGAGTCGGGCGTTCAAACAAACAATCTTATTGCTTTCTTTACACAGAAAATGACACTGACAAAACAAGAAAACGTTTGGATTTTTTTTGTAAAAATAGTTTAGGTGTTAAACTTGCAGAATTTGATCTAAATAATCGTGGAGCGGGAAATATATTTGGAACCGAGCAGCATGGATTTGTAAATCTAAAAATTGCCTCACTAGCCGATTATAAATTAATTAATAAAACAAAAAAAGCGGTTGAGTATTTTGTTGGGAAATATGAGATTAAGGATTGGGGAGAACTAAAGGAGAGGATAAAGGAATATAAAGGAAATAGAATTTCAAGAGATTAAGATTAAAAAATTACTTAAATGAATTCGTTAGATTATAGATCGGCGTAATTACTGACATTACTAAAAATCCAACTCCGACGCCAAGAACGACCAATATTGCTGGTTCTATTAAGGTCGTCATTGTCTTCGTTGCCATTTCTGACTCCATCTCGAAATACTTAGAAAGCCGGAAAAGAGTATCATCTAAATTACCTGTCTGTTCCCCAACTTGACTCATTTGAACCAAAATCGGAGGAAACATTTCTTCCTGCTCAAGCGCCGTACCCAACGATAGTCCTTTTTCCACTTTATGACTCACAGTTAAGAAGGCTTGTTGATAAACGGAATTCTCGGTCGCGTCAACCACAATTGAAAGAGCTTCTAGAATTGAAATCCCGGAGGAAATTAAAATCGCTAAAGTGCGAGTCGATTCAACAAGCGCCGAAATTGAAACAATGTGCCCAAATACCGGTAATTTTAAAATAAGATGATCAAAAGAACTTTTGCCAGCTTTTGTTGCTAAATATTTTTTAGCAAAATATGAGGCCACAAATATCATCACTAACACTAATGGCCAGAATTTGGTTGAAAAGGATGAAACCGCAATTAAAATCTTTGTTGATAATGGTAATTCAACATTAAAATCTTTATACAACCCTAATAGCTTTGGTAAAACAAAGGTTACCATAATAAACATAACTGCAAACATACCAATTATTACAATAATCGGATATACTAAAGCCCCTTTTAGTTTACTTTTAAATTCCCGCTCTTTTTCTAAATTATCGGCCAGCCTAAGAAGAATTTCTCCTAATTTACCCGACGCTTCACCAGACTTAACTAAAGAAATATAGAGTTTTGAAAAAATGTTTTTATAATCGAGTAAAGCGACAGAAAAAGAAGCTCCACCTTTAATTTTTGTGTCAATTTCTTCTATCATTTTTTGGAGTGGCAGTTTTGCTGTTTGTTTTTTTAGTATTTCCAGAGAGTCTATTAAAGTCAAACCCGCATTAAGCATGATTGCAATTTGTCGAGTAAAATCAACAACATCATTAAAATCTACCCGTTGAGTTAAAGTATTTAAAAAATTTAAATTTTTTTCCCCGACTTTTTCGACAGAAATAGGAAAATAATCATTTTTTTGCAAATAATCAACGACTGCTTCAGAACTAGCTGCCTCAATTTTTTTTATTATTGTTTTCCCGTCTTTTATAGCTTTGTATTGAAAAAACATATTTATTTTATTAGCCTCGCTATCTCCTTCGGCCTGATTGCATAAGAATAGGCTGTTTCTTTTGAAATTATTCCTGCCCGATAAAGGTTAAGAAGATTTTTTTCTAATAATAATGAGCCATCACTTTCTGAGGTTTCAAGAATATTTGCAATAAGAAAAGTTTTACCTTCTCGTATGCTATTTGAAATAGCAGAATTATTAATTAGAATTTCTACTGCGGGAATCCTGTCTATTGAATTTTGCTTAGGTATTAACCTTTGAGTTATGACCATTTTTAAAACAATAGCTAATTGATTTTTTATTTGATTTTGCTGATGAGGTGGGAACGCATCAATAACTCTATCAATTGATTCTGGGGCAGAATTCGTATGCAGCGTTGAAAAAACTAAATGACCTGTTTCCGCTGCAGTTAGTGCTAAAGAAATTGTTTCAAAGTCGCGCATTTCACCAACCAATATTACGTCCGGATCCTCACGTAGCGCCGACTTCAAAGCTACTGTCCAGGAATGAGTATCCTGATGAAGCTCTCTTTGAGAAATTATGGATTTATATTTTGGATAAATATATTCTATTGGATCTTCTATTGTTATAATATGTTTAGCATATTTTTGATTAATTTCATTGACAAGGGATGCCAAAGTAGTTGATTTTCCCTCACCGGTTGGACCTGTTAATAAAATTAGTCCTTGACGGAAATCAGTACATTGATGTAAAAGGGCTGGAAGTCCAAGTTCCTCTAAAGTGCTTATTCTTGCTTGAATATACCGAAAACTTCCACAAAGAAAATTTTGCGCATAATAAAGATTCACTCTAAAACGGGCGTCTGCTAGTTTATAGGCTAAATCTATTTCTCGATTTGCCAGTAAAATTTCTTTTTGCTCTTGATTCAAGATAGAAATTAGCATTTTTTCGAGATTTTCCGGTGTTATAATTTCCAAAGTTGTCAATTGAAATATTTCTCCATTCACTCTTATAGTTGGAAAGTAACCTGGCACCATATGAAGGTCTGAGGCCTTTTTATCAATTGTTAGTTGTAATAATTTAGATAAATCCATAAGATTAATTTTAAGTCTCAGCTACTCGCAACACTTCCTCCATCGTCGTCACTCCATCAAGAACTTTTAAGTACCCATCTTCTATCATTTTAACAAATCCTTCTTTTTTAGCTGTTTTTTCAATTACTTCAGCAGGATCCTGATGTATTATATGTTGATTAATTGCTGTCGTAACTTTAAGAATTTCAAAAATCGCAATCCTCCCTAAATATCCGGTTTGATTACATTCATGGCAACCTTTTCCTTTACTTAATAATACTGGAGTTGATTCAAATCTTTTAGGAAAAAGCGGTCCCAAAACCGATTTAATATTGGCCTTTACTTCATCTGATGCTGGATAGGAAACTTTACAATACGAACAGATTTTTCTAGAAATTCTTTGGCCTAAAATCGCGGTTAGAACTGAGGCAATTAAAAAAGATTCTGCACCTAAATCAATTAAGCGGGGAATGGCAGTGGCGGCATCATTCGTGTGCAAAGTCGAAAAAACTAAATGGCCGGTTAAGGCTGCTTGAATTGCCAGTTGAGTGGTTTCCTTATCTCGAACCTCTCCGACTAATATAATATTTGGGTCCTGGCGTAAAAACGCTCTTAGACCGGTTGCAAATGTCAAACCAGCCTGAACGTTAATCTGAACTTGGTTAATACCGGCAATCTGATATTCAACAGGGTCTTCCAACGTCACAATATTAACCGTAGGATTATTTAATCTAGATAAAATTGAATAGAGGGTGGTCGTCTTACCGCTTCCAGTCGGCCCTGTAATCAAAATTATTCCATAAGGTTTGGCAATTGCTTCTTCTAATTCTTTTAACTGTGGTCCACCAAAACCTAAATCGGAAAGAGAGGGAATACCACCGGTTTTTTTGAGTAGTCGCATAACGACTTTTTCTCCAAAAACAGTTGGTAAGGTTGAGACACGAAGATCTACCTCATCTTTTACAGACTTATAGGTAAAACGGCCATCCTGGGGAATCCTTTTTTCATCTATTTTCATTTCTGACAAAATCTTTATACGAGAAATTAGAGCTTCATGAATCGTTCTAGGCAAAGACAATTTTTCCTGAAGAATACCATCTATTCGATAACGGACTTTGGTTCTGGTTTCTTCGGGCTCAATATGAATATCTGAAGCGCGCCCTTTAACGGAAAATTCTAGGATTGTGGAGACGATTTTTGCAATCGGAGCCTGCTGTAATTGAACATTGCTATTGTTAATTTCTTTATGAAGATCAGGTGAATATTCTTTTAAAGCATCCCGAACCTCAGGTGACAACCCTTGGCTAAAAGAAAGGTCAATCATTTTAAGAATTTGTTCTTTATCTGCTAAGGACAAAATTATCTTTTTTCCAGTTTTCTTTTCCAAAAAATCTATAATTGAACGATCAAAAGGATCTTCGGTTGCAATCGAAATCGTCGAATTTATCGAATCAAATAGATAGGGTATTATTTTATAACGCCGGGAGATTGATTCGGAAACTAAACCTACGGCTTGAGAGTCGATTGGTGTTTTTTCCAAATCAATATAGGTAATTCTTTCAATCTCAGCTTGAGCTTTGACGATTTCAATCCTTTGAATGCCTGTATACCTGTGTAAATAGTCAATAATTGGAATATCTTTTTGCAAACTAGCAACTTCATACTGACTAGCTTCAGTTTCAGTAATTTGCGCGTTTTTTACCAATTGGCTTAGTAATATTTTAGGAGAAACGTTCATTAATTTAAATATACATTATTGTTATAATAGAATTCAAGGTAGTTTGATTGTCATCCCCGTGAGCCGAAGGCTTCCCTTTGGGAAAGACGGGGATTCAGTCGATAATTACATTTTAAAAGGTGATTTTAGCTTGGATTCCCGCCTTCGCGGGAATGACACGACTTATATGATTCCATTATTGATAATTTCCAAGGACTCAAAACTAGTCAAAAAATATATCGATAATCTCAAAGTCGACAATCTTTTTTTTGAAATAACCCCTTTGACTAAGGAATATTCAATTGACGATATTAAAAATCTAAAAAAAGAAGCGAAGATATTTAATCCAAAGATTCGAATTTATTATCTTGAAAATTTTCATCTCTCATCAATCCCTGCCCAAAATTCATTTTTAAAACTTCTTGAGGAACCTCCTTCAAAAGTGCAATTTGTTTTAACAACTGATAATAAAAATAATCTTCTTCCAACAATTGTTTCGAGGGTTAAAATTATTAAATTATTTGAAAAAGAAACAAAAAATGTAGTGGAGCAATTTATTGCTCCAGAAATTAATGGTGTGATAAATCACACCACTACTAAAATGCCTCTTATTACGGTCAAAGACAAAGAAACCGCATCAAATATTTTGTTGCAAATCATTATTTTTTTTCGAGAAAGACTGGAAACTGACAAAAATTCCCCCTTAATAATCAAGGAAATAATCCGTCTTAAAGCTCTTTTAGAAAAGAACAATCTTAACCCGCAATTAACAGTCGATCAGGTATTGATTTTTATTTGGAAAACGTATAGGATGAAATAAATATGCGAAAGTCATTTACATTAATTGAGCTACTCGTCGTCATCGCCATCATTGGTAGCCTTTCGGCATTGTTTCTTCCAAACTTTATGGCCGCTCGTGAAAGGGCCCGCGACTCTCAAAGAAAGTCAGATTTAAGACAAATTCAAAAAGCAATCGAACTTTATAAACAGGATCAAACACCAACAGCTATTCCGGGAACATTACCAACAGCAAAGTATTGTTGGTATTACGGAGGTTCGGGGGAAAGCTGTTTAGCTGGCGCCACTGTCTATATGAATAAAGTCCCAGGCGACCCGGTAACAGGTCTTAAATACGATTATGTTAATAATTTAAACCTAAACTATACTCTTTGCGCCTGTTTGGAAAATAAAGCCGATCCCGATGCAGTTTCAGCTAATTGCCCTATAACACCTTGTTCAACCGTAAAAAGTTATGTAGTAACACAACCGTAATTATAAATTAGAAATTTTAAATATGAATAAAAAAGCTTTTACTCTCCTAGAGATGCTCGTAGTCATCGGTATTATTTCCGTCTTAGTTACGATGGGATTTGCTTCTTATTCTACGGTTCAAAAAAAGTCGCGGGACGCCAAAAGACAAGGGGATTTGAAAGCAGCCCAGCAAGTGATGGAGCAGTGTTATTCTATCAACAGTTTTCAGTATCCCGATTACACTACGCCCAGCGCAGGCAAATTTAGCGTAACTTGTCCAACTGACGCAAATTTAAAATTTACCATAGTTGATCCGCTAAATTCTAGTACATATGTTTATACAATGAGTAGAACAACCACAACTTATACTATCACAGCATCGGACTTAGAAGCATCAACTGACACTTTTGCAGTTAGCAATCAGCAATAATATGAAAAAATCATTTACTTTAATCGAAATCCTAGTCGCGGTTACCATTATCGTTCTTATGACCGCCACGGCTGTAGTTACATATTCTGCGTTTTTAAAACAATCTCGGGATGCCAAAAGAAAATTAGACCTTGGACAAATTAGCGCGGCCTTGGAAATGTATCGTTCCAATAATGACACCTATCCAACGACCGGCTTATCCCAATTAACCACGCCAACTATTTATATTCAGTCAGTTCCAACCGATCCAAAAAATCCTACTTACACTTACTATTATTATAGTGCTACTGGATCTGATTATACTTTGGCTACTCATTTAGAATCGGTGGCAACAACCTGTCAGTCGCTATCAACACAATGTACCAGTAATTGCAGCTACTGCCTTGGACCATATGGACAGAAATAACGCCGGATTTACTTTAATCGAATTAATCGTTGTCATCTCAATTATTTTAATTTTTCTTGGACTTTCTTTGCCCAGATATAATGATTTTTCAAGCCAATTAAAATTAAGAAATGAGGCAAAAAAATTAATTGATGTTCTTGAACTTGCCAAAAAAAAGGCTCTTTCTTCCGACCTTCAGGATAAAACCTGTACTAATTTTACCGGTTATAGAGTAACCCTAAGCACAAATAATTATTCGTTAATTTTTTGTTGTAATTCTGGTTGTTCCACTCCCACTAATGTCAATGCTTATGCTTTTAATAATACTAATATAACTATATTTTCAGGAACAGGCGATTACAATTTTTCACCACTTATGATTAGCCCCAGTTTTATTAGCAATACGATTAGACTAAAAAATTCCGCAATTAGCGGTACAAATCAATGCATTGATATTTCTGTTTCACTAATTGGTATCGTTGAGTTAAATGAAACTCTTGTTGGTTGTTAAATTTAAAATATATGATTGTTTTTAAAAAAGGTTTCTCTCTTGTTGAGGTATTGGTTTTTGTTACAATTCTTTCTTTATTTTTTGTTGCCGCGGTGACAATTACTACTTTTAACTTGCGTAATTTAAAAGTTCAGGAACATAAAATTTTAGCAACTCGATATGCCGAAGAAGCGATCGAATGGGTGAAGCAAGAAAAGGAAGACGGTTGGCAAGATCAGCCACCCTCAACGATAGGCTTTTCTTCACGTGATACTTCAACAGAGTCCGGTACAAAATATTGCCTAAATACTCTAAGCTGGACCAGTGGTTTATGTACTACATATTCATTAGGTACACCAGCCTTTTTAAAAAGGGATCTGATAATAACAAATAGCGGTAATCCTGTTAACAAAATTATCACTGAACTGACGGTTAGCTGGCTTGAAAATATCATTGTCCAAAAAGTCGTTTTAAAGTCTGTCTTTAATTTATTGGAATAAATATTTATATTGTATGAAAAAAATTAAAGGATTCACCCTTATCGAAACAATTGTTGTCATCGCTGTAATTGGGTTGACATTGCCGGTGATATTTTCTATTTTTTTCGTTTTGCTTCAACAGCAAACAAAAATTTATAGACTAAATACCGTAAAAAAAGAGGGGGATTATGTAATTAGTCTCATTGGAAATACAATACGAAATGAAGCTGTTACAATTCATTCGGCAAGCCCCTCAGATGATACAAATAAAGAGTGTACTGGTGACGGCAGTTTGTATAATTCTACTTCAAGCCTTTACTTTCTTAACAAAACCGGATTATGGTTTGGTTATATATCTGACGGTATCACGATTGCTTCGTCATCCGCAAGTCTGGCATCAATTGATTTAACTTCCTCAAAAACTAAGATAAGCAGTTTTTCCATTTCTTGTTCAAGAAGATATCTTTATTCACAACCATCAGTTTCATTAAGTTTTGATATTAAGTATTGTAATGATGTTGCCTGCAGCCAAACTCGCCCTGAAGAACTGGCATCTCTTCATTATCAGACAAAAATTAAATTGAGAAATCAATAGAGTATCTATCATCATTTATTTCCTTTCATAACAATCTAAAAGGCTACTTTTGTAGGTTATAAGCGACTGACAAGCAATTTGCTATTATGTCAATATAACAATGTGTATTTTTTCCCTTGAAAATCTATTTCAATCAGCGTAACATAAAAATATGTGGGTACCCGTACCAGATCCAGATGAAGTAGCGGCGAAGGAGAAAAAGTGGAAGATAGCATTTGTTATCATTCTCTAATCATTGTTTGCAATTTTAATATTATTGAATATAATATAGTTATATGAGAAAAATTATAGTTAATCAAAAAATATTAAATGGAAAACCAATTTTTGAAGGAACAAGAATTCCCGTTGAGATTATATTGGATTTTCTTACTCAAGATTATTCCAGTGAACAAATTATCAAAGAATATCCTCGATTAAATAAAGAAGATATAATTTCTGCTCTCAAATTTGCTACCAACAGAATAAAAGAAGAAAGAGTCTATCCTGCACCACTATGAGATTTTTGATTGATGAAAATGTTCCTCACTCTCTTATTTCTTTCCTTATAGAAAACCATCATCAAGTACTTGATGTAAAAAATAGCAAATATCATCAAGCTAACGATGAAGAACTGTCAGATCTTTC
>CAYHOJ010000015.1:0-15328 GCA_964358305.1 uncultured Gammaproteobacteria bacterium
GGTCAGCTATATACCCCGCCGAACAGTTCCACCCATTTACGGTTTCCGTCCCCCCATTTCCCTTATTATGCACCGCGAAACCACCGGCAAAGTAGGTATTGGTATTATCCACCGTCAGGTTGTAGACATATGATTCTCTGTCAACCCTTGTTTTTTGGGTTATCTCCTTTGCGGTCAGTTGACTGTTCTCAAGGACGTATACAGTATCGTCTATTTTAAGTTCTTCAACGATCTTGAATTGAGAAGAGCCGATGTAGAAGGGATGGTTATATGTCACCTTGACCACATATTCCCCCGCCTCAAGAGTGTAGTAGTACGGCTTGGGATACTTGAAAATCTTAATGACTTTGGAATAGGTTACTGTCTCATCTTTAAAAGATAAGACCTCATCTCCCGCCTTAATATCCTCAATCTTCTTTGATCCATCTGGAGTCTTGACCAAAGTACCGGGGAGGAACGAGGCGGTGGGGGCGGGACCATTAGGTACACATGTATTAAAACTACATGTATATCCATAACTACATCCCCCAGTATCAATGCATTCCTGTGTAACAGGACTACATCCACCATCACACCATTGAGCGTTTATATTAGTCTGTGATCCAACAACTAAGAAAATTACAAGAAATATCAAAACGGCAAAAAAAGGTACTATTTTTTTTCTGAACGCTAATACGGAAATATTAAAATCAATAGTCATCCTAAGCAAAAGGATAATTGAATAGAAAAATAAAATCAATAAGTAAATTAAGCAAGAAAACTAAAAACTTATTTACAAGGTTCCGGATCAAAACCTGAGATACATCTTTCCCGACGTTGTAATTCTTCTAGAGTAAATTGACTCATATCTTGTTTAACAGCTTTTCCATAATTTAATATGATTGGCGAAGCCTCCTTACCATTATTTGCTAAACCTTCTCTACCAACCCACAGAGAGTCTGATCTACTTAAAGTAAGCGCAAGAATTCCTAAGCCAACACCCTTTATAACCCTAACAACAAGCTTTTTAACAACCATATTAGTTAATAAATATTAACTTTAAATTACCCATAGTATATAACTATATTTTAATAGAGTCAATAGTAAATTATTACAGGTTAGTTATATATAATAGAATTATTTTTTCAAGTTTTAAAAGTACAAGGCCACTATTTTTCCTCTCATTCATCAAAACTTCAACCTCGCCGTTTTTTTTATAATAGTCTTCATCTGTGCTAAAATAACTCCTCGGAATATTGATGGAATCAAAATAATCCTCCCCTATAGTTGTTGGTAAAGATGCTTTATTAAATAAATTTGATTCGAAACCACTCAAACCATTACTCGTTTTTACAAAATAATGTAAAAAAGAATTACTATTGTCTTTATTTCTAACTTGAGCTCCAACTAACAACAACCAAGTGTTTTTATCATATTTAATTTTATAAAAAAAACGCTGATAAGATATATTATTAGACACAGAAACATATTTCTTCTCGAACTCTGCCAATCTGCCACTAGTGATGTCTTCTCGTGTTATCTCTGTAAACTTTTTAATATCAGTATAATCTGTATTTAAATTCGTCAAATCAGTTATTTTTAATTCGTTTTTATTGGTAATAAAAGGTGGGGTTGGGGTGAGGGTTGGGACAATAGTGGTGGGGATTTTTTTGTTTGGGACGATGTAGAAAAAATAGCCAAGTTCACCTATGAGAAACAGGAAAAGGATGACGAATATTATTTTCATCTTAGGACTATTATCTGGATTATCATCCGGATCCGGTACAGTTACCCACATATCTCCAGACTACGCTGATTAAATAAGATTTTCAAGGGAAAAACAAAGACAGTCTTATTTAAGACTGTCTTTATAAAGAGTGTCCCTAAATTAGGATTTGAGTATTAGTAAATATTCTTCTCTGGAAATTTTTGCAGTTCTTAAATTATTTTTGATAATAAAAACGGGAATAGTTCTATACATCGGAATAACGACCGGTCTTGTGAAGCCTTGTTTTTCGTAGATTAAATGGTCACCTTTTTGTCTTACAAAAACCCAACCTAATTTTTCGAAAACTCTACACAGTCTTTTGTAGTCAACTGGATTGATCTTCACTTTATAGACAAAACGAAAAAGGTTGAATAATAATTTTTGGAAATGAAAAAAGTGATTTTTTTGTTGATACTCCCGCTTCATGCAAAAACTCCTCCAGATGACCTTTTCTTTTTACTTCCTCTAAAGTAATTTCAAGAGCCTGATTTACATTTTTAATCGCTTCTTCTTCTGATATTCCACAGGATGAAACGTCGAATTCTGGAATATAAGCAACATAAGGCGCCTCTTTTGCCTCTTTTTCATAAAGAATCTTGATTGTGACAGGATAATTAAATGATTTCATATTAGTGTTTCATTATAGCATAAATTAATAATCAATGACTTTACTTAAACTATACCAAAAATAAAACTATGGTTGGGGCAATGTTGGTGGCGATCTTTTTGTTTGGAATGATGTAGAAGAAATAGCCAAGCTCGGCAATGAGGACGAGAAGAAGGATGACGAAGGTTATCTTCAATGGCAAATTGTAGCGTGAAGTTGAATTTAAGTCTGAATTTAAATCAGAGTCTTCATTAAGCTCCATATCTCTAGCCTACGCTGATTAAAACAGATTTTCAAGGGGTGTTTGAGAATATTTATTCACTAAAAAAACTAAACGTAGATTCATGTAATGAATTCAAGGTAATTATTTTTATTGATAACTGTGACTTTTTCTTTATAATTTTCAAGAAAAGACTTTGGAGTTTTGCCTTTTTCTGACCTCCATTTAAATTCATATGCCTCTATTTTCTGATCTTCAATTTCAATCCAATCAATCTCGGCATTATCATAAGTACGCCAAAAATATGTTTGGATAATTTTATTTTCATAATGAGCTTTTTTTGTTCGTTCAACAGCAAGAAAATTTTCCCATAGAAAACCTATATCCCCTCTTGTCTCCAGAGGTGTAAAAAGTCCAAGTAAAGCATTTCTTATACCTAAATCCCAAAAATAATATTTTTTATTTTTAGCCACTTCTTTACGTAGATTCCTAGAAAATGCCCCTACCTCAAAAATTATAAAGCCTTGTTTCAAAAGATCAATATAACGGCTTACTGTTTTAACATCAATCTTTAAACTTAAACTCAATTCATTAAGCGAAACTTCCTGACCTATTTGATAGGCCAATAAAGTTGCTAATTTTCTTAAATTGCCCGTGACTACTACTTCTTTTAAATTCAAGATGTCTTGAAATAAATAGTCATCTACGATTGAAATCAAATATTTTTTTTTGTTTTCCGTTGATGTCAAATCTTGGATATACGGATATCCACCAAAAATAAGTTGGGCGGATAGAAAATAAGGCATTTCTATTTTAGTCTTTCCTGCAGATAGCTCCTTTGTTGAAAGAGGGTAAAGATAATATTTTATAGTTCTGCCTGTTAATGTTTCGGCGACTCCTCTCGAAAGCTTTAATGAAGTTGAACCCGTGATAATGATATCTTTTTTTGGAAAATTATCTATTATTATTTTTAAAACTAATGAAATATTAGGAACTCTTTGTGCCTCATCGATAATAATCGAAGAATAATTTTTTACTATTTGTGCAAGTTTGGTAATTGATGTGGTATCGAGTAGATCTCTAGTTTCTTGAGTATCGCCATTTAACAATAGTGTTTTTTGTACTGGAAATTTCTTTTGAATTTCTCTAAGAAGAAAAGTTTTCCCCACACGACGAGGTCCATAAATAACAGTTATAAAACCATTTTTTCTTCCCTCTAATATTGTTTTAGCCAGGATTCTAAGAATCATATCTGTATATTTATACCGAATTTATGGAGTATTGTCAATAGATTATGTATATTGTATAGAAGGTTTAATGGAAGACTTTTGAAATTCTTGTTTTGTGGGAGATGTGGTGAGAGAAAAGGGAGGGGTGGAAGCGGGGGGTTTGGTTGGGATAATAGATGAAATGGGGGTTGGAGTAATAGTTGGGGCAATGTTGGTGGCGGGTTTTTTGTTTGGAGCGATGTAGAATAAATAAGTAAGTTCGCCGATGAGGATCAGGAAGAGGATCGCGAATGTAATCTTTAGGATTAAATTAATTTTTGAACTATCTGAAGCAGGTTCCATGTTTAAAGCCTACGCTGATTGGGAAAGAATTTCAAGGGAAAAACATACATTGTTATATTGGCATATTGTTATATGGTTAATTTTGTTTGGGTAAAGTTGATAAGGTGATTGATCTCTTTTGGCAGTTTTTTAAGTTCATTTATAATATAGTCAAAGTCTTTTTGAGTTATTAACTGTCTGATTGATGCTTTTTTAATCCAATGCGCAGACTCATATGCTGAGGCTCGTGCGTTGTAATAAAATTTTATTTTATCCTTTTTATGATATCTGCCAAAACCCTCAGCAATATTTGCAGCAATAGAATCAGTTGCGTCTGTTAATTGAGCTCCTAAAGTTCGCTTCTCGAACCATTTCCACTCAACAACCAATTTCCAAATATAATCTGACAAATTAGAAGAAATAGTATATGAATTTAAATCCTCCAATTTCAAGTATTGTTTTTCAACCATGTAACAATATAACCATATAGCAAATTGCTTGTCAGTCGCTTATAACCTACAAAACCACTCGTTTGGATTGTTGAGAAGGTATTAAAATGACGATAGATATCAAAACAGCTATTTTTATTTTCTTAAACGTTTTTCGCAGTCAATACAAAATGAGGCCTCCGGAATTAGTTTTAGCCTTGCTTCAAGAACTGGTTTTTTACATCGTTCACAATAACCATATAGATTCTTATTTATTTTTTTTAACGCATTATCTATTTCAGTGGCTCTTTTTTGTAAGTCCTTAATTTCAGCCTCTATGGTATCATGTCCAACCTGTTCACGGACATCAGTGTCAACAGCCGCATTATCCGAAGCATGGTCAGGATCGGCAAAGGGATCATTTTTTTTAAGATCTTCTATCTGATTAAGATTTTTTCTCCTTTCCTCCTCCAACCTTTTTTTTTGTCCCAACACGAATTGTTTTGAAAATTTTTTGTCCATAATATTTTATAAAACTTAAAATACCATTCCTAAAATAATATACAAAGTGAAAATTTATTGTCAACAGAATTATTAATGAAACCAAAAAGTTTAAACTAAGACCTACGAAGTATAAACGATTGTCTTTGATCTTGTCAAATAGAATTGTAGTTAAAGCTAAAAACCAAAGAAAGAACTTCAAAAGAAAACCTTTATAATATCTTTCTTTTCTGATCTCAAATAATATTTGATATGCAATAAATAAACCTATTACCAGCATTAATCCTTCGTATAAGCCAACCAAATGCCGTGTTCCATCAAAACCAACATATTTAATTTTTAATATAAAATTTGTTTTCGTGCCAATTTCCACTCCGGAAAAAAACGCTCCAATTTTTCCAAAAGCCAGAGCAATAAAAAGAGGCGTAACTAAATAATCAATCAAATCAGCAAAATTTATTTTTCGCGAGTTGGTAAATAAATACAAAGTAAAAAGGCCACCGAAGATTGATCCGTAAAGAGATATGCCGGGATAACCGTTGATAAGAATAAACTTTAATAAATTAAAACCAAAATCTTTGAAATTTAAAAATACAAAAATTAGTCGTCCAAAAAAGAGAGCACCGAACATAGATAAAAATAATCCATCAAAGACATCTTCTTCTTTGAATGATGTTAAACGAATATTTTTCCAAAGTAAAAAGATTGCCCAGAAAAATCCTAAAACTAGAAATACACCAAAAGTATAAATTTTTATAAAACCAAGGTTTAGAAGTACTGGCAACATAGTTTTTAGTATAATTTACCGACTATGAAAAAACAACCTAGAGTTGGCTTTGACCTAGACGGAGTTCTTTTGTATAATCCCGCAAGAATCATTCGACCAATAATATTTTTTATTAAAAAATATATATTGAAAAGAGACTTAAATAAATTTTATTATCCAAAAAATAAAATAGAAAAAACCATTTGGTGGATTCTTCATAAATCAAGTCTATGGCCGGCTCATGGGGTTAAAGAAATAATTAATTTGATCAAACAAAAAAAAATAAAGGCCTATGTAGTTTCGGCAAGATACGAACTCCTTGAAAACGATTTTGTCAATTGGATTAAAATTATCGACCCAAAGAATAACTTTTCTGGTTGTTTTTACAATAATAAAAACGATCAACCTCAATTATTTAAAGAAAGAATGATTGATAAATTAAAATTGGATTTATATGTTGAAGATAACTGGGATATTGTTTCTTATTTAAATTTAAAATCCAAAATTAAAATTTTTTGGATTTATAATATTCTTGATAGAAACAAACGATTTTTAAATAAATTCCCTAGTTTAAATTCAGTTATTATAAAAATTAAAGAATTAATTAAATGAAAATACTTATTACTGGCGGTGTTGGTTTTATTGGAACTAATACAGCAATTTTTTTTGCTAAAAATAAAAAAAATACAGTTACAATTATTGATAATTTCAGCCGAAAAGAAGTTGATAAGAATGCTTTATTTATTAAAAAAAATTATCCTCAAATAAAAATCATCAAAACAAACGTTGCTAATACCAATAAATATATTCAAGAAATAAAAAATGCCGACGTCATAATTCACTTAGCCGGACAAACTGCCGTTACAACTTCAATTATCAATCCGGAAAAAGATTTTCACTCAAATATATATTCAACATTTAAACTTTTGGAAACTATTAGGGTTAACAATCCAAAGGCAATATTTATTTATTCTTCGACAAATAAAGTGTATGGCGATTTAAGTAAACAAAGACCTCGTTCTCATCCAAATGGTATTGATGAATCGGAAAATCTTGATTTTATTTCACCCTACGGTTGTTCTAAAGGCGCGGCCGATCTTTATTGCTTAGATTATGGTCGAGTTTATAAAATGAATACGGTAGTTTTCCGTCAATCTTGTATTTATGGACCATTTCAGTTTGGCGTTGAAGATCAGGGTTGGGTTGCTTTTTTTAGCAAACAATTCTTGTTTAAAAAATCTCTAACTATTTTTGGGAATGGGCATCAAATTAGAGACTTGCTTTATGTTGAAGATTTAATTGATGCTTATCAGTTAGCAATTAATAATATTAAAAAAGTCAGGGGTCAAGCATTTAATATTGGTGGGGGTATAAAAAACGCTTATTCTCTACTTCAGGTAATCAACATTTTAGAAGATAATTTTGGCTATAAAATAAAGATTGGTTTTGATAAGACCAGATTAGGCGACCAAAAATATTTTGTTTCAAAAAATGAAAAGATAAAAAAGATTCTGGGATGGAGGCCGAAAACTGATTTTCTTGTTGGCATAAAAAACATGATTAGTTGGCAAAAAAATAATCTGTGAAAATTCTTTTTTTCTCACCATATTTTTATCCTTACACTTCTGGAGTTACAACATACCCGTTAAAAATACTAACTTATTTAGCTAAAAAAAATGAAGTAACTGTTTTAACTTTTCTTTATGATAAAAAACTAAGTAATCAAGTAACCCATAATCCTTCGACTTCGCTCAGGACAGGCCAACTAACTATTAATCGAATGCCATATTGGTTTAAAATTTCCAAAGGATTTATTTCCCCTCAATCTTTAATTTATTTTTTTAAATATGCAAAAAAAACTGACTTAATAATTTTAAACCAGCCTAATTTTGAAGGATTGTTTTTAGCTTTATTGGGAAAACTTTTTCACAAAAAAATTATTTCTATTTTTCACTGCCAGGTATTTTTAGAAGGAAATCTTTTAACAAAAGTTATTAACTTTGTTTTAAACACCTCGATGAAAACACAACTTAACTTGTCTAATAAAATCGTTGTCTACACGAAAGATTATATTAACTCTCTCCCCTATTTTAAAAAGTTAGAAAATAAAACGCTTGAAATTTTACCCCCAATTGAAAAATCTGTTTCCGATAATAAATATTTAAATATGCTAACTAAATTAAAGAAAAATAATATTTGGATTGGATACGCGGGAAGAATTTCTAGCGAAAAAGGTTTGGAATATTTAATTCAGGCGATAAACGTTATTCGTAGAGACGGGGCATGCCCCGTCTCTACATTGATTTTTGCCGGTCCATACGAAAAAGATGTTGCTGGCGAAAACAATTATTACAAAAAAGTTGTTATGTTGCTCAAAGAATATAAGATAAAACATACTTTTCTTGGAAATTTAACTAGTAAACAATTGAGCTCTTTTTACAAATCAATTGACTTGCTTGTTCTGCCATCAATTAACCAAACTGAAGCCTTTGGTATGGTTCAAGCAGAGGCGATGATTGCCGGAACACCAGTAATCGCTTCAAATTTACCAGGTGTCAGAATACCTATTAAATTAACAAAAATGGGAATAATTGTTGAACCAAAAAACATAGATCAACTTAGTAAGGCAATTAAAGATATTTTAGAAAATAAAAATAAATATACTAATGCAAGATTGGTTAGAAATGCTAAAGAAATATTTGATATAAAGAAGGTTTATAAGTTTTACGATAAACTTCTCACTTTAATTAATTAAAGTATTATTTATGAAATCAATTAATTACTATATAAAAAAATATTTGGAAAATCGGCCGATGTTTATGGCGATTATCCGCGGCCAGGAGGCAATGTTATTTCAAAAATATAATAAACTCGTTAAGGGCAAGATTCTTGATTTTGGTTGCGGAGAGGGTTTTTTTACCGAACTGGTTTTTGGAAAGGGAAAGATTAATGTTGGTTTAGATTTATTTAATAATAAGAGGGTTGAAGAAGCAAAAAAAGAAAATGTTTATAAAAAAATCTCTCTTTATGATGGTGACACTATCCCCTACCCTGATAATTATTTTAATACCATTGTTTCAAATTGTGTTCTTGAACACATACCAGATGTTAAGTCGTCTTTAAAAGAAATCCAACGGGTTTTAAAGCCAGGTGGATTTTTTATAACGTCGGTCATGGCCGATCAGTGGGAAGATAATCTTTTTGGGACTAAATTGTTTGGTAATGGTTATAAAAAATATATGAGAAAAACTCAATTTCATCACAATTTGTTTTCAGTGGAAAAATGGCAAAAGTATTTTAAAAACGCTGGTTTTAACATTCAGTCTACCGACGGATACCTCTATAAAAAAAGCGCTTTCTATCTTGATATTTTCCATTATCTATCAATTGGTTCGCTGGTAAGTTACAAGCTCTTCAGTAAATGGATTTTATTTTCTATTCCTTTTTTAAATGAAATAAAGACTCGGTTTATTAAGAAGGTTATCACTGATGAAAATAACCCAGACAAAGCTTCAGCACTGTTTTATGTATTAAAGAAGTGATTATAGACCGGATCCCCGACTAGATCGGGGATGACATCTATTTACTTGCAGTGATAATATAACGAAAAGCAAATAATTTAAGTATTGGTAAATCACCTAAAAATAAATTTATTTTCCTTAAAAAATTAATTCTATTAAATAGCATTGGCGGAAATAAAAATAAACCAGTAATTTTTATGTCTTTAAATCGTGCTAATCTTAGCTGTTTTATTAAATTAAAATAATTTATTTGGACAATCCCCTTTTCAATTTTCCAATCCAGAAATAAGCTAATAAATAAAGACCAGCCAATATTTAAAATGTTTGGTTCAGAAAATACTATAAAGCCATCTTTTGTTAATGATTGATGAAAAAGAGGAAAATAATTTTTTAAATTTACGTGATGAAGGATATCAGTACCACAAATTATTTTAGAATTTTCGGGTAAGGTCGTTTTTGTAATTAATTTTTTTTGTTTTTTTATTTTTGACGCATTATGGTATAAATTTAATAGGGATTTATTACTGATATCAACTGAAGTAATTGTAAAGCCATTTTTTAGTAACGGAATCGTCAACCGACCTGTACCTGAACCAAAATCCACTACTTTACGTTTATTTGAATTTTTTTTAATTAAAGTTATTATTTGATTTAATTCATCTTGAACATGAGGAGGCGGTTGAAATAATTTATCAGAAAGATATTGATTTTTTTCTGAATTAAAATGTTCTACTTGAATGTCTTTCATTTTTAAAAATTAAAACTTGAGGATGATCGTAAACGGTAAAACCTTCGTCAGACCAGGAGTCATTAATTATTAATTGATAATTGTTAATAGATAATTGAGGAAAAGAATTAAACTCTTTTATTTTTTTGTACTGTGTTTTTCCCTTAAATAAATCCTGATAAAATTTGTTCATTAATGGATACTTTTCCGGAACTGTCATAATACTCCCCCATCCCCGATTAGAAGACAAAACATAATAATCAGCGATTTCAAGCGTTGCATTCATTTTTTGCCATTTATCATCTGTGTCTTGATCAAAAATTGGTAGCTGATCACTTGAAAATTGTTTTCCATAATTATTTATTACGCCCATTGGTAGCACATCGTCCCAAGATTCTCCAATAATTAAGCTGTTTGATGGTAAATTTTTGTAGATCCATTCCGAGGCTTCGATCCGGGAATTTTTATTTGAATATATTGAGGAAAACATAACCGGCCAAAGTAACAGAATAGAAACTGAAATAAAAATAAAAAAATAGCTATATTTTTTTGGGTATAAAATATATTTGCCTCTTAATTTAAATTTGTAATTAATTAAATACTCCGTCCCAATTGCAGTAAAGATTGCTAAGAATGGGTAAATAATAATGAAATATCTTAAAGTTGGTGTAACTTGTATGCTTTGGTAAATGAAAAATCCAATTACCCATGTTAAAATCACAAAAATAGGAATGGATTCCCGCCGGAGTTTATACTGAGCTTGTCGAATGTACGGGAATGACAAAACAACTTTTGCCATTCCAACTAATATTAAAATTGCATAGGGTATCCCCAACCCAAACACAACATTATTAACTAGACTATGTTGTATTGTATTCTTACTTAGCCACTGAACCATCGGAGGAAACCAATTGTCCATGTTTTTGACAGTCATGTTTTGTAACGATTTAATATTCTCAATAAATAATTTACTTATAGATGGGTCAAAAATATTTGGATTTTGAAATAGATATGGATCGGCTAAACGAAGTGTGAAGTAATTTATTAAGAAATATCCAAAAACAAAACAGATGGTTTTAATTAAAGACTGTCTTCGTACGAAGACAGTCTTTATCAAAAAAAATAAATTTAACGGTAAGATAAACAGGGCCGTTATCTTACACGACAGCGCCAAGCCAAAAAAAATGGCGGAAAATATCAAGTATCGTAGGGGCGGGGTTTTTCCGCCCATCATTGAATACCGTAACGCAAAATAAAACGACCCAAACATAAAAAAATTTAAAAAAGTATCAACGGCAAAAAAATGAGAAAGTTGAATCGGAAGAACGGCAATTGCATAAAAAAAACCTGCCCAGTATTTTGTTGATGGTTTTAATTTTAGTTTTTTCTCCAACAAACCGACTGTTTTTATAATAAAAAATATAATCAATAAATCAAAAAAGGCAGATAATTGCCGACCTAAAATGGTAAAGTCATTATAGTTATCCAGATTATAAATAGTTGCCAGATATTTAGTAAGAATCAGCGGAAATCGGCCATAAACGAAGAAGTTATAACCAACGTTTGCCGGGTTCATCAATGAAGTTTTTTGGTCAAAATACTGATTAATGTTGTTTGGCAGTTTTATTGCTGTTCCGACCATAGTCAGAAATCGTTCGTCTGGGTGAAGATGAAAATTCTCGTCCCAATTCAAATTGTTGAAACGAAAAAAAAATGCCAATAAAACTATGGCAAATCCTAAAATAAATTTTTTCATGTAAATAGTGTAATTATAGACTGGATCCCCTTCTTCAAGGGGATGACAGCTCATTTCTTAAACATCTTCTTAAAAGGATTTAAGGATTTTATAAAAGCAAATTTTTCATTATCAATATAAAAACGAAGGATATCTCTAGTCGTAATAATACCTAACGGTCGTCTTTCTTTATCAGTGATAATTACACTTCCAATCTTTTTATTAACAATAAGATTAATCGCTTCTATTAAATGATTTTCTTTTGACAAAGTTAATACGTAGCTTTTGGCAAAGTTTTTTACTCGATAGTTATAAAAGCTGATATTTTCCCGGCCTCTTTCTCCGTGATGACTGGAATATTTTGGACTAATCATTAGGTTAATTAAATCATAATAACTCAAGACTCCCTTTAGTTTTTTATCGTGATTGATGACAATTAATTTAGAGATTTTTTTAGTTTTAAAAAGATGAATCGCTTGAGTGATAGTATCATCTTCAAAAACTGTGATTAAACCCTGCCATCTTTTACTAATGATTTTTTCAACTTTCACTTTAAAAATCGGTTGGTCTTTAAAATAAGATAATATTCTGCGAGCGGAGATAATCCCTAAAAATTTATCTTTTTCATCAAAAACTGGCAGATAATGAATTTTTGATTGGATAAAAAGTTCGCAAACTTTGGATAGTGGATAGTTAAGATAAATTTTTGCCGTATGAGTTAGGCAATGTTCAACTTTAGTATTTGCAGGTAATGAGGTTTTAATCATCGTAAAGTATGGACTGACAATTCCTACGTACTTATCATCTTCATTAAAAACAAATGCAGCATCGTGCGAGGTTGACAATTTGCTTAAAACCTTAGAAAGGTGGTCGTTGGGAGATACTTTTATAATATCGTTCTCCTTAAGGATATTCAACAATCTCATAAGTTAGTTATATCACAAAAATTCCATTTTTATAGATGATTTTTTTGGTACCGTCTTTCATAATTGCCTCAACAGTCTTTGGATTGGTGTTGATAATATCACAATGCTCAACCGATTCATTAAAACCCAAGCGCTCCCAATCTTTTGTCCCCATTTTCTTTACATCGCCATCATAACAATCATGATATGAAGTACCGACTGCCAGATGAGAATTGCCAAACTCTCCTCCGAAGTTTTCATCATAAAGAGTATTGGCCATAAATTTAGAAATTTTGGAAAATCTTTTATCAGTTAAAGAAAACTCTCCAATCTTGTTAGCATTTTTCTGGGTAATCATTTCCCGAAGTAATTTTTCATTTTTATCAGCGGTTGCTTTAATCACGATCCCCTCTTTAAATTCCAGTTGAATATTTTTAATAATATTTCCATACCGGTAAAGTGGAAAGTTAAAAAATATTTTTCCATTGACTCCCCGCCAATCAGGTGAAGTAAAGATCTCAAAAGATGGGATATTGGCTCCCCTGCCTCCTTGCCAGATTCTCTTTTCACCAAGTTTAATATATAAATCTGTTTTTTCGGATATCATATGATAGGTATCAACCGGAAGATCGTTTAATTTTTTCTTTAAATTATTAATCTGAATAAATGTTGATTCCCAGGTTTTTATTGGGTTTTCTTGATCTAAATAACAGGCATTAATTATTTCCTGCCAGAAATCTTTTAAAGACAAATTTGACTCTCGAGCCATTCCTTCTGTCCCATAAAGGCAAAGCGTCCAAGTCAGTTCCTCTTTTTCAAATAACCAGCGGCGCAACATTTGTTTTTCGGAGTTGGCCGTAATTATTTTTTTTGGATTGATATTTTTTAAAAGAAACGGGTCGGTCGGAGCAATTAAATAGATTCTGTGATCAATTGTGTCGACCAAAGATTTTGTGTATTGTTTTGGAAAAAACTTTAGCTGATCATCAGAAGCATTTTCAAACATCGTCTTTTGAAAACTTTCTTCAATCCCTTTAACCATTGGGTAAGCGCCTTTTTCTAGGATGCTTTTGTAAACGGCCAAAGCTAACGGTAAAGCTTCAGTATCATATTGAAGATAAACCACCTGATTTTTCTGAACTCCTTTTCCTTTTCCCAGAGCAAAATCTATCATCACCTTGGCATAGTTTTCGAGAATTTTTTTATCAGGAACGTACATAAGAAATAAATTATACTACTCTTTCGGTAAAAAGTGGCGCAGGATATGGCCGGCGTCGGCGACGGCTCGATTACCGACGAGATAGTAGTTCGGACTAAGTTCAGAAGCAACCCCCACACTATAAAACACAGATCCAATCCCCATTTCTGTCAAGGCTTTTTTCATAAGCAAAACTCCTGCTTGAGTCAGGCTGACCGAACGATGAAAGATCTTACTTGGTTTTATCCCGAGCTTTTTTGTGGCCAAAATAAAGGCGGCCGCCGAAGCACCGGAAGCCGGATTGACAAAGTCGCTAATCATAATCGGCTTATTATTAATTTGTTTTAATTGTTCTTTGTTGCGCCATAAAACCGTTACTGATAAATTCGTCGTCGGCTCACCTTTTAGATGAGTTCTTTTGGTCACCACACGAATTTCATTTTTAAGTTTAGCGTTTTTACTTTTCCCTAATGCCAATCTAGTCGTCACGAGTCCGGCTCGCTCCAAACTAATTGCCGGTAAATTTCGGTCTTCGATCTTGAACTGTTTTTCGTGTTTATTAAGTAGTTCATAGCCTTCTTTGGCAAGATTAAAATATTCTTGAGCAATACCAGTATCGTGATAAAAGACTGAATTAAAAACAATTTTTTGGGCTATTACATTAATCTTGTCCATCAAATACTTAGCGTTATCATAATAATTTTCCAAAATATAAATTTGATTTTTTTCCAGGGTTTTTGTGTTCCAGGGCCCAAATTGACCATGATATTTGCCAATTATTTTTGTGTAAGTGTCTTTAAACTTTATCAAATAATCAACTAGGGTGTCACCGAAGAAATTATCAGGGTCCAATAAAAGGGGCGCGACGTCAATTTTATTACCGTCTTTGGCAGATTCAATAATAACTTTTTCAAAAATCATAAAAATTTATTAATATCATTTCTCAATTTCATCGCTTCTTCTCTTGGATTTTCGGCAAAAATAATTCCTCGCGAAGAATTTATAATCAGTCCTTGTTTTTTGGAATTTAATCCTGCTTTGAGAGTGGCTTCTAAATCGCCTCCTTGAGCGCCAATCCCTGGAACAAGCAAAGTCATATCTCCAACTATCTTTCTCACCTCTTTTAATTCGTTAGGGTAGGTCGCTCCAACTACCAACAGACAGTTTTTATTGGTATTCCATTTGTTAGCAACGTTCTCTGCCACGATTTTATACAAGGACTTGCCGTCAACTAATAGATCTTGAAACTCTCCCGCTCCCGGGTTCGAAGTTCTACATAATATAATTATTCCTTTATCTTTGCAGTCTAAAAATGGTCTTATAGCCTCTTCTCCAAGGTATGGGTGAAGGGTAACTGCGTCGGCTCTGAGGTATGTAAAGATAAATTGAACATATCCTTTGTTTGTGTTGCCAATATCCGCCC
>CAYHOJ010000016.1:0-14531 GCA_964358305.1 uncultured Gammaproteobacteria bacterium
CCTAAATCAAAAAATGGCCGAGGAACTTTATATTTCAGGTTTTATTCAGGAAATTATTGATAAAATAAAGCCCTACAGCTTGGCATAGAATATGTTAAATATACAAAATATAAAAAACGAATTTCCAATTTTTCAACATCAACCAAATCTAGTATATCTTGATTCAACAGCTACTTCTTTAAAACCAAAAATAGTGATTGATAAGATAAGAGAATATTATGAGGAATATTCAGCCAATGTTTTTCGGGGTATTTATCCGATGTCTGAAAAAGCTACAGTAGAGTTTGAAGAAACAAGAACGATCATCTCGCAGTTTATTAATGCAAACAACAGTAATGAAATTATTTTTACTAGAAACGCAACTGAATCCCTAAATTTACTTGCCTATTCATTAGGGAGAAAGATTATTGAGTCTGACGATGAAATTGTGACAACCATTATGGAACATCACTCAAATTTTGTTCCATGGCAGGTATTGGCAGGTGAAGTGGGAGCGATATTTAAAGTTATTGATATTGATGAGGAAGGAAATTTAAATTTAGAATTCAGAATTCAGAATTCAGAATTGTTAAAACAAATAATTACTAAAAAAACTAAAATACTAGCCTTAACTTATGTTTCAAATGTTTTAGGAACAATAAATCCGGTTAAAGAAATAATTAAAGAAGCGAAGAAAATTAATCCGGAAATTATTGTTATTATTGATGCAGCGCAAGCAGTACCTCATTTGAAAATCGATGTTCAAGATTTAGGGGCTGACTTTATAGTTTTTTCTTCCCATAAAATGTTAGGACCAACCGGAGTTGGTATCCTTTGGGGAAAAGAAAAGCTCCTCAAAGAAATGTACCCTTTTATGTATGGTGGAGATATGATAGACGAAGTTTATATTGACAGAAGTACTTACAAAGATCCACCTCATAAATTTGAAGCAGGAACTCCGGCCATTGGCGAGATAATTTCTTTTAAAGAAGCAATAAAATTTTTGGCTAAAATTGGCATGGAAAATATCAGAAAACATGAAAAAAAATTGACAGATTTTGCAATAGATCGATTAATCGATACATTTGGTCAGTCAATCAAAATTTACGGGCCAAAAAATATTGAAGATCGGGGAGGAATTATTTCCTTTAGTTTTGGTAAGTTTCATCCACATGATATTGCCCAGATTTTGGCGGATGAGGGAATTTGTGTTCGTGCCGGTCATCATTGTGCGATGCCTCTGCACACACGTTTAAACGTTCCGGCAACAGTCAGGGCGAGTTTTTATATTTATAATGACGAAAAAGACGTTGAGAAGTTGGTCGAGGGGTTGAAGAAGGTAAAAAGAATACTTAAATAAGTTAAAAGTTAGAAGTAAAAAGAATCAAATGTCATTCCCGCCCCCTACGGGGACAGGCTCCGGCGGGAATCCAGACCAAAATCACCTTATTTATTTTTAAAAATGTAATTATCGACTGGATCCCCTCCTACGAGGGGATGACAACAGTCACTTTTTAATATTTTATATTTTTATGAACTTATATCAAGACATAATCCTCGATCATTATCATCATCCTCATAATAAAGGAAAAATTAGTCATCCAAATAATTATGTTCTAACAAATAATCCCTTATGTGGAGATAAAATCGAAATGACAGTAAATTTTGAAAAAAATAAAGTGAAAGAAATAAAATTTCAAGGCGAGGGTTGTGTTATATCTACAGCCTCGGCCTCAATGTTAACTGATTATGTAAAAAATAAATCGAAACTAGAATTGAAAAAGCTTGATTCAAAGTTTATTATTAAGATGCTGGGAATAGATTTGGGAATGAATAGAATAAAATGCGCAGTATTGCCGCTGGAGGCTTTGCATAAGTTATTAGAAAAATTCTAAATAATAAATTCCAAGTTCCAAATAAATAATAAACTATAAATTTCAAATAGTTTTGAATTTGATATTTAAAATTTATTTGTGATTTGTTATTTATAATTTAATATTTAACTCAATATGGATAAACTGAAAGATGAAAAGAACCCTTCTGGCCCGGTTATTTTAAAATCCGGTTATAAAATTTGGGTTGAGCGAGATTTGTGTATTGGTGCGGCCACATGCATTGCTGTTTCGCCAAAGGTTTATGTTTTGGATAAAGAAGCGAAGGCAATTATTTTAGATTCGGCTGATGAAGACACGATTGAAAATATTATTGAATCGGCAAAAGCTTGTCCAGTTGCCGCAATTATAATTGAAGACGCACAAGGAAATAGAGTTTTTCCTAAATAAAAAGCTCGATACCGTATTTTTTCAACCGCCACACCCCAAAGGGGCCCCTGGCGATAGTTTTAAAAATAGATATCTTCGCTTTACAAATAAAATATGTCAGACTTTACTTGGTTAATCGGCGGAGAGGCAGGCTTTGGGATTATGACCACTGGAGTCGTTTTTTCAAAAATCGCTACCCGTTCTGGCTACCATATTTTCGATTATGTTGAATATCCATCTCTTATTCGCGGGGGACATAATGCCTATGAGGTTCATGTTTCAGACGTCGATGTTTCTCATTTAAATCCTTCAATCGATGTTTTAGTTTGTTTAAATAAAGAAACTTATGAAAAACATAAATCTAGATTAACTTCATCAAGTTTAGTCGTATTTGATCAAGACGAATTTGAAATAAGTGAAGATATTAAAAAAATTATTGTTCCTTTCAAAAAAATTCTTGTTAGTTTAAAAGGTCAACCAATCATGAAAAATACAATTGCCTTGGGCGCTTCGATTGGCATTTTGGGAGGAGATGTTGGAGAACTAATAAAAATAATTTCTGAACAGTTTGCTAAAAAGGGCGATGAAGTCATTAATTTTAATAAGTTGTTTGTTCAAGCGGGGCATGACGCGGTTAAGAAAAATTATTCAAATAATATTTTAAATTACTTAATCAAAAAACCTGGTGAAGATAAGTTTGTTCTGACTGGAAATGATGCTTTTGCTTTAGGGAGCATAATAGCCGATTGTCGAGTTTACAGCGCTTATCCAATGACTCCGTCTTCAACCGTTCTAACAGATTTAGCTGTATGGCAAGAAAAAATTGGTATGGTAACACGCCATGCTGAAGATGAAATTTCAGTTATTAATACTGCTATCGGTTCGTCATTCGCCGGTGTTCGTTCTGCTGTTGGTACATCCGGTGGTGGATTTGCTCTCATGGTTGAGTCGATTTCTTTTGCCGGTATTACGGAAATTCCAATGGTAGTTTTTATTGCTCAACGTCCGGGTCCGGCAACTGGAATGCCGACTTGGACGGAACAGGGTGATTTGTTATTTTCGGTTTTTTCCGGGCACGGAGAATTTCAGAAGATTGTATTAGCTCCCGGAGATAATGAGGATATGATTGAATTAACAGCAAAAGCATATAATCTGGCCGATATTTATCAACTTCCAGTCATAGTCGTGTCAGATATGTATCTTTCGGAATCACATAAGTCCGTTACTAAAAAGTTTGTTGATGAGTTTGTAAAAAATTATAAAGTTAATAGAGGAAAGCTGATTAACAAAATAACAAATAACAAATCACAAATAACAAATGAATCACAAATATCAAATAACAAATATCTAAGATATAAAATCTCAGAAGATGGAATTTCTCCAAGATTAATTCCAGGAACGCCTGGATATTTCTATCAGGCTAATTCTTATGAACATGTTGAAGATGGTCATACGACTGAAGAAGCTCAGTCGAGGATTGACCAGGTAGATAAAAGAGCCAGAAAATGGGCAACTTATTTAAGTCACGATTTTTCTATGCCAAAAATTTATGGAGAAATAGATAAATCTGAAACGGTTTTTGTTTCCTGGGGTTCAACTAAAGGAATAGTTTTACAGGCGCAAAAACTATTAAAAACAAAAGGGACAGATTCTGCTTTTATTCATTTTAATCATATCTATCCATTGGATAAAGAAAAAATTACTGAATTGTTGAACCAAAACAAAAAATACATTTTAATCGAAAATAATTCTTGGGGACAGTTTGGAAAATTATTAACGATGGAAACGGGGATTGAAGTAAAAAATAAGATTTTAAGATATGATGGCAGGCCGATTACGGCGGAAGAGATAATAGCCAGGGCAGAATAATAATTATAAAAATTATAACCATTATAAATATTATATGAACACAAGCACAATCCAAGATTTTTCCGGCTACAATCCCACCTGGTGCCCCGGTTGTGGCGATTGGGGGATTGGAGTTGCTATCAAACAAGCCTTAATTCAATTAGGTTTAAATCCATCGTCTGTGGCAGCTGTTTTTGGTATCGGGTGCTCCGGAAATATGAATGATTTTTTAAACGCTTATGCGATTCATTCTCTGCATGGCAGAGCTCTACCAAATGCAATAGGTATAAAACTAGCTAATCACAAAATGCCTGTAATTACTATCGTTGGAGATGGCGACTGTTACGGTGAAGGGGGGAATCATTTAATTCATGCTTGTAGAGGAAATCACGATATAACAGTTATTGTCCATGACAATGGGGTTTATGGCTTAACAACAGGTCAATCAGCTCCAACTGCTCAAAAAGGATATAAATCAAAATCAACCCCAACTGGGATACTGGAAACACCAATCAATCCTCTAGCTTTAACCATAATATCCGGAGCAACCTTTGTTGCTCAAAGTTTTGCTGGAGATGTGTTACATACGATCTCAATGATAAAAGCTGGAATAGAGCATAAAGGTTTTTCAATCATCAATATTTTACAACCATGCGTGACTTTTAATAAAATCAATACCTATCAATATTATCTTCAGAGAGTTTACAAACTTGATGAAAATTACAAAAAAGATGATTTTAAAACAGCTGTGCAAAAAAGTCTGGAAATTAATGAAGAAAAATTTCCTCTGGGTATTATTTATCAGGTAGAAAAGCCGTCCTACACCGATCAACTACCTCAGCTTAAAGAAAATACGCTAGTTGATAAAAAAAGATTTACCGATTTTGATACAATCACAAAATTATTTATTTAGACAGTCCAAGTTAGTTGTACGATTATATAAGTTTAGAGTGTGACAGTAGCCTATAATACTATAGGTTTGTCACTAAAAAAAGGGTCTTGACAGTTAGCAATTACTTTGTTATACTGCTAAAACATATGTCATTTATAATTGGAGCGTTAGGACAATCCGTTTATCCAGTAGCCCCGGTGCGTGATGGAATAGTTTTCCCAGGCACAGAAAATGTCTTGGTTTTTGGAAGAGCTAAAAGCGTGGCTGCGATTAATGAAGCACTTCGACGAGATAGAAAAGTGGTTCTTTTAATGCAAAAAAATCCTGGAGCCGACGATCCTAAAAGTAATGAGCTTTATCAGGTTGGAGTGTTGGCGACTATTGACAAAACTGTTCCAGGAGATAAGGGTGAGATAAATGCTTTAATCAAGGGAATTGAAATAGTAAAAATATTGTCTTTTACCAAACAAGACAGTTGGTTTGAAGCAAAAGTTGAAGTAATAAAGGAAACAGTAATTGAAGATGACGAAGTCAAAGCCATTATTAGATACATCTCAACCCAAATAAAAAAGGCCATTAATTTAGGTAAGACAGTCGACTTCGTTTTTTTAATGAATATTCTAAACACGGATAATCCGATAAATTTTGCCCATCAGATAGCGGTCGTCCTTGATTTAAAGCCTCAAGAAAGACAGATGTTGCTTGAAGAAACTGATTTAAAGGAAAAATTAAAAAAAGAAGTGGATTTTGTTAATCGCGAAATAAAAGTATTGGAGATTGAGTACAGCCTGACTTCAAAGACTCAAAAAAAATTTGATAAAGGAATGAAAGAGTCAATTTTAAGGGAAAAGATGAAAACGATTGAAGAGGAATTGGGTGAAAAAGGAGAAGATAAAGATACGGCCGAATATCGAGAAAAGATAAAGAAAGCAAAAATGCCAAAAGATGTTGAAGAGAAAGCCGAAAAAGAATTGAAGCGTTTGAAACAGATGTCTCAGTTTAATCCCGAAGCGTCTTATGTTCGTACTTACTTGGATTGGCTGGTTGATCTACCTTGGTCGGTTGAGTCAGCCAACAATATTGAAATAAAGGCAGCTCAGAAAATTTTAGATGATGACCATTATGGCTTGAAAAAAATTAAAGAAAGAATTCTTGAATATTTAGCGGTCATTGAGATGAGAAAAATCAAAGAGAAATCCGGAAAGATTAAAGGCAGGCAGCCAACAATTCTTTGTTTCGTCGGGCCGCCTGGAGTTGGAAAAACATCGTTGGGTAAGTCTATTGCTCGATCACTTGGTCGAAAATTCGTTAAAATGTCGTTAGGAGGAATTAGGGATGAGGCGGAAATCAGAGGCCACCGCCGAACTTATGTTGGAGCCCTGCCAGGTCGAATGATTCAGGGAATAAAACAAGCCGGAACAAAGAACCCGGTTTTTATGCTGGACGAAATTGATAAAATAGGGAAAGACTACCGCGGCGATCCATCATCGGCTTTACTTGAAGCTCTTGATCCGGAGCAAAACCATGATTTCTCCGACCATTATTTAGAAGTACCTTTTGATTTATCCGATGTTTTCTTTATCACAACCGCCAATATTCTTGATACTATTCCTGACGCACTGCAAGATCGTTTAGAAGTAATTCATTTTCCAGGATACACAGAGGACGAAAAATTTAACATCGCAAAGACTCATTTGATTCAAAAACAATTAGACGCGAGTAGTTTAAATGATAAAGAAGGCTCAATCACTGATAGCGCCGTTAAAACTATTATCAGAAGATACACTCGTGAAGCCGGAGTTCGCGATTTAGAAAGACAGATTTCAACAATTTTTAGAAAATTAACCCGCGAGATTATTGAAAAGAAAGTTAAGAATAAAATAATTGGTCAAACTGATATTTCAAAATATCTCGGACCATTCAAATTTTCATCATCGATGATTGAGGCAAAAGATACAGTTGGAATCACGACCGGACTGGCTTGGACTCAAGCCGGCGGGGACATTCTATTTATTGAAGTAGCTATCATGCCGGGCAAAGGCGGACTAACATTGACAGGGCATTTGGGCGACGTCATGAAAGAGTCTTGTCAGGCAGCTTTGTCATACATTCGACCGCGTTGGAAACAGTTTGGATTGAAAGAAGATTTTTATCACAAAATTGATATTCACGTCCATGTTCCTGAAGGAGCGGTTCCAAAAGATGGTCCATCAGCAGGATTGGCAATTGCAACAGCGATGATATCAGCGTTAACTAAAACTCCAACAATTAGAACTGTTGCGATGACCGGAGAAATAACCTTGCGGGGACGAGCATTGGAAATTGGTGGAATAAAAGAAAAAATAATCGCCGCCCATCGGGCCGGGATAAAAACAGTCATCATTCCGAAAGATAACAAAAAAGATCTTGAAGACATTCCTCAAAACGTCCTCAAAGACCTAAAATTTCACTACGTCGACCACGTCGACCAAGTCTTAAAAGTGGCGTTGAAGAAGAAGAAGTAAGGCTTTATTTATGTAGTTTTATCAAGCTTAAATTTACCTGTTTCTAAAACTTCTGATCCTATTAAGAAAGATTTGATAACGTCAAATTCTTCGACTCCAAATTCTTTACTAATATTAATAAATACAGAACAATCTGGGATAATAGACTTATAAAGTGCCTGCCTATTATTATTTGACGGTAACAAATCATCTCCAGTTATCAAACCTTTTGTTAACGGATCATTTTCAATCAGATCAGGAATAGTATTTAAACGACCTCTTGGTAAAGAAATAATCGGGACATATAAATTATCTGGATTCATCGTTAATAGCTCGTAACCAACCTGCACATCAACTTGATTAATTCTATCGAGAAGGCTACCTGCAATACTTCCATTAGGCTTTGGATTTGTCCGAACGAATTTAGCGGCAATTTCTCCAGTTTTTTGAACAAAAGCATCATAAAAAGGTCGTCGTTCGGCGGATATCATATCAGGTGTAAAAGCTCTGGGTTGCATTGTCATGTTGTCAATGATACTTCTTCTTCTTCTTCTTTTCAAGCGGAAATTTGGTTTAACAGGGGAATGACGTTTTTTGTAGTGGAACGATTCATCGTTCCATAATTGTTCCTTTAATTGATTATTTTGGTGTGATAAATCACACCACTACTTTAACTTCAAATATATTTCTCTTAATGAATAAACCACATTATATATTCCATAAAGTATTGGGCTGACAACTAAATCATAACTTCCTACGAATTCTGTAAATTTTGTGCCATAGCCTTCTTTAAAACGGGTGAAGCCGGACCAAGGGTCAGTTACATCATAGTTTGGCCCGAGCGATCCCCACATATCAAATTTTTCCGCCCCCAATTTTTTTCCGAGTTTAATTGCCTCCCACATCAATAAATTTGAAGCCATCAGGTTCCTATATTCAATTGATGTTCCACCGTATGGATAGTAGAGAGTATTTTTGAAATAAAAAAGTTCGTAAGCAGCCAAAGGAACATCGTTATAAAATGCGATTAAAATATGGGTAATATCTTTTTTCAAACAATCCCAGATAATCTTATGATATTTTATCGTATGGCCAAAATACTTCTGTCGTTTACAGGTGTCAAAATATAGTTTCGAGAAAATTTCAAAGCCCTTATCATTTGACATTTCTTTAATTACGACGCCTTTTTTTTCAGACAGGCGGATGTTATAGCGGGTTTTAGAGTGAAAGGATTTGAGTATTTCGTCTTCGGATTTAGTTAGATCGAGGACTTGAGTCCAGGTAGGAAATAGTGGGTGTTGAGATTTTACTAAATTGTTCAATTGTTTCACCTTGCCTGCCGGCAGGCAGGTTGTTTCATTGTTGGATGACTTTAAAACATTAGGTTCGATTTTAATAAAAATAATTTTATTTTTTTTAGCATAGTCTAAAAGAAAACTTAAAATTTCTTTTGATGGAAAAACCGACCTTGGTAAATATCCAATTCTATAATCTGTTTTTGGAAGTTTATGAAAAGTGAGTTGATAAACATTTTTGCCATCGGACAAACGCAAAACCTCGATACCGGTTTTTTTGCGTGCCTCACCCCACTCCCAGGTTTGAAGAGGATGAAGGGCCAGTTCATTGTATTCTGATGATGAAAAATGGTCAGTTATTATTTTGATCATACTTTATGTAGGGTCAGACCCTAACATAGGGTCAGACCCTGTGATTGACCCTGTAATAACGTCTAACGTCTCTTTTGCACATTTTTCCCAGGAAAAATTCTTAATACGTTGTTTACCCTTTAAAATCAATCCTTTTCTAAGTTGCTTATTTTGGTAAAGAGTATTTAATTTTTCCAACAAATCATCGGAATTTTTAGGATCAAAATATAAACTGGCGTCTCCACCGATTTCCGGTAAACTAGAAGTCATAGAAATTATTGTGGGACAATCATAGCTCATCGCTTCAAGGACAGGAATTCCAAACCCCTCATATAATGATGGAAGGGCAAGGCAAAAAGCATTTTTGTAGTACCAAATTAATTCCTGATCAGAAATATGGCCTGTAAAAATAATTTTATTTTCTAAATTTAAAGTTTTTATTTTTTTAAAAATACTTTCATATAACCAGCCTTTTTTACCGACGATTATAAGTTTGAAGTCTTTATTTATTCTGATAAATTTATCAAAGGCATCTACTAAAACTTCTAAGTTTTTTCTTGGTTGTATTGTTCCAACAAAAAGAATATATTTCATTGATTTAACCTCCGCGGTTTGTTCTTGATTTATGTCAGAATGCTTAACCGCAGAGGTTTTCTTCACGGCTTGTTTTTCATAGCCATTGTAAATGACCGCTACTTTGCCTTCATCAACTTCATAATTTTTTATAATATCTTTCTTTGTTGTTTTCGAGACGGCTATTATTTGTTTGGCTTTCTTAATCGAGAAACCAGTCCAGTTTTTTAACTGCCATAGATCTTTTTTTGTAAAATCTTCAGGAAAATAAAGATAGGCCAGATCATGAATGGCTACGACCTGAGGCACCGGGCAAAAACGAGGTAGATAGTGTGCGGGAGAAAAATAGACGTCAATATTTTTGTGAAAAAATAAATAGAGTGGCAAATAAATTTGAGACCACAAAAATTTTCCGGGAATAATTTTATATTTAAAATATTTGTTTTCTTGAGGCAGATCCGTTAAAGGTTTATTTTTTAAGTAAATTTCAAATTGAGTTTCCTGACGGGCAACTTTATAAAAAAATTTAAGAATATTTAAGGCATAAACAGACACGCCGACTTTTTTTTCTACATTTGCCTCGTTGCCATCTACTCCTATTTTTATCATTGAATTTTTTTTAAATTCTTATAAACTGATTCAAGTTCTTTAGCGGTTTGACTCCATTGATATTTCTCTTTAATTAGGTTATAAGCATTAGTTCTAATTTTTTCGTAAAGTTCTTTATTAGATAATATTATTTTAATACTTTTAACAAATTCTTCTGGGTTGTTGGCAATTAAAACATTTTTATTATTATCAACTTCTAATCCCTCTATCCCAGTAACCGAAGAAATTACCGGCATTCCTGATCCCATTGCAGCCAATATTTTTAATCTGGTACCACCGGGCCCAAATATTGGGGCTATAAATAATGTATTTTCCCTGAATAATTCTTTTACCTTGTTAATATTATCAGGCTCAATATTTATTATGTTAATATTCTTATCTATTAAACTTCCTAATTTTTTTGCATTTTGTCCGGCAATAACAACTTTTACATTAGATAATTCTTTAATTAGTTGAGGATATATTTTGTCAATTATAAATTTTGCTGCTTCAACATTTTGCAGCCAGAAAAAATTACCCTGAAAAAATATTGCTGGTGACTTTAAATCTTTTTTCTCTAATTTATTTGCGATCATTTCATCCCCTACACAGTTCGGAATAATTGAGGTTTTTAATAAGGGTTCTTCATTTTTTATTAATTTTTCATCTGAGGAAGAAACCACAACAACGGCGTTAGCCTTTTTCCAGTAAAACCTTTCCCAATATTTAAGTTTAATAATATCAATATCAAAATATATAAGAAGTCTAAGATAAAAAGGCAGAGAATTGACAAAATGTTTATATACCTTATATTCGATTGTTTGTTCAACGAGAACTATAGGAACGTTGGTTTGTGGAATATGAGGCATAACGTAAAAAGTTTCTGCATGAATAACGTCAAATTTTTCTTTTGATAGTAATTCATTAATTATCGTTTTTGCTTCATCGGAATAATTTCTGACAACAAGAAATGGAGAAGACGAAAAAATAGTTTTAAAGATATTTTTGAATTGCCAAGGTGAAGAGGGTCTTTGGCAAAGATAGATTTTTCTACAGTATTTTTTTAAATAAGACTCATATTTTTTTTCCTCATCGTTCTTATATAAAGCAACCAAGGTAATTTCGTTATTTTGACTTAGATATTTAAGGAGATTATATGTTCTTATCTGACCACCAGATGAAGGAGGATAGGGAACATAGGGAGTGACCATCAAAATCTTCATAGTTTGAATAAGGTGAATTTTTCATTTTCAAAAACTATTTCAAAATATGGCTTCATTATATTAATCTCACCATCACTTGATGTAATCAAATACCTATATCCTAATTTTTTTAAATCTATCGGGTCACGAAAGATAGATGGCGAGCCACGACGATCGCTCAAATAAAGTAAAGTTGTATCTCCTGTTCTATCAGTGACAATTAAATCTTTCGAACCTGTTAAGCTATTAATTATATTGGCTTCTTGAATGAGCTCTTGTGAGTATTGGTAATAATCTACAACCTTAAAATATGAAAAATAAAATGAGAAAAGAAAAAGAAAAAAAACTAAGACCGAAACAAAAATAGGATTAATAAAATCTTTTTTATGATCAAAAACAAAACTGACACCAAGTCCAATCATTATGGCTAAAACTGGCAGAATTAAGGTTTGGTAATATTCATGTTGAAGGTTACCTCCTTGAAAAACAAAAATATAAGCTAGGGCTGAAAAAACAAAACTAATGAGCAAATATTTTTTTTGATTAGTGATGACTCCTAATATAATAAACACTGTTAAATATCCGCCCAATATTAAATTATTAATTCTTTCAAAAAATATCCATCTAAAAAATGATGGTCGAAATAAAATACTTTTTAGTCCTTGAGCAGTATTTATTGAAGTAAATAACCAGTCTGAATAAGGAATCCCCTCAGGAAAATTTTTTATGTACGCTCTCCAATAAAATAAGGGAACTAAAGTAATAATAAAATATAAATAAAAATTTAATTTTTTTAATAAACTGAATTTATGTTTTCTAAAAAAAATAACTAAAATTGGGAAAAAATAAAATATTATTGTTGGTTTAATTAATAAAGCGCAGGCAAAGAGGATGCTAGATGATAGATAATAGATAATAAATCTAAGCCCCTTTGTTTTATATTCTGTGTTTAAATAGAAAAAAAATATTGCTAACATTGAAAAAGCCAAAGCAGTTGTTTCCGGTAAAATTACCCGTGAAAAAAATACAAAAAATGGAAAAATAGCATAAGTGAGTGAGCCAAATATCGCAGATGTTCGATTACTTTCCTTAAGTAATAAATAATAAATTACTGAAATAACAATCAATGAAAAAATAATTGTAGTTAATCTACCCCAAATTTCTAAGGTAAAAACTGGGAAAGCTATATATAAAACAGCAACTATTGCGTTGTATATTGGAAACTCAACCATTCTATATCCTTGGGGGTTAATAATTCCCGATTGAACATTAGACAGGTCATCGTATACAGGGCGAAATAAGTTAATACCATTTTTTACGTAATTACGTGCAACTGCAGCCGTATCAGCTTGACGCCAAGAATGAAGATCTGCCAAAGGAATGTTGATTTTATAAAGACGGAAGATAAAGGCAATAATTAAGATAATAGAAAGAATAAATATGTCAATTTTTTTCATAAATACTTTTAACTTTTTACTTTTGAATTTAATTCATAGTATCCAATGTAAAGCCCTGCTATTGTCCAAAAAGTATAGGCGACTTTGGACGCTTCAAAAGCATCAATATAAGAGGCGTTTATAAAAAGAGCCAAGAATCCAAAAATAAATCCATAACCTATTAACTTATCATTAAAGCCAAGTTTTTTAATTTTATCCCAGACGGTTTTCAATATAAGAAATAAAATATTTAAAAAAGCGATTGTGCCAAGTAAACCAAATTCGCCCAACCATCGGAAATAATCGCCGTCAGTGGCTTCAGTTAATGATGAGGGGCCTGTTCCCAGTAACGGATTTTTCTTAAAGGCATTAATCGCCCTTGGCCATTCAATTTGAAAACGGGTAGCCATAGAAATATCAGAAACAACCGTATTGATTGGTTTAAGATTGGCTGACAAAGTGGCTATATATTTTTCTTCTTCGGAAGAAGAAATCTCACCGGATAAAGTCGCTTCTCTTAATTTTTCTTGAACGATCTGATTTCTAAACAGGTCTAAATTATCACCCTTTGACTGATTTTTTAATTTTACATAAAAAGAACCGGCCGGTAGTTCTTTGGTAGTGATTGTTTGACCAATGTAAACGGCACCGGTTCTTTCATCAACCAAAATTCTTTTAACCTGAAAAGTTTTTAAAAATCTTTTGCTGATTTCACCGGTCGTAAACATTAAACCGGTTGTTAAAATCAAAACAAAGATTAAGAATTTATATTTCCTGACAAATATTAAAAAAGATACGGTGGCAATAACATAGGCAATAAAAGAAGATCGTGATGAAGTATATAAAAGAATTATTAGTGTACCAATAAATAGATAAAGATAATAATTTTTATTTTTGGAAAAATAAAAAGAGAGGATAATAGGAATTGACATAACTAGATATATAGCCAGATCATAATGGCCGGCAAAAGTAGAGGAGATTCGCGCTTCCGACGTTAGGTATAAAAAATAACCTTTAGCGTATTCGGGATTCATTGTTTGGACAGCCGGAAAATTCAAAAATTTTTGACCTAATCCGTACAAAATCACTAAAAAAATAGAGATAAAAAAGCCTGACATCAGCTGCCAGAAATCTTTTTTTGTTTTTATAACCGATGAGGCGATAAAAAACATAATTAAATATTCAACTCTTCGTAACGAATGTAAAAGACCTAAGTGAGGAAAGATAATAGTTTTGGAAATATAGCTGTTCCAAAAAAAGGAGATAAAAACAGCTGACAAAAAAAAAGTAAAAGGTAAGATAAATTTTTTATTTAGGAGAACTTTTTTTCTCAACAGTTGAACAAAAAATATCAAAGCTAAAATGGCTAGATAAATATCCTCAAAGCGGATGGCAACGTAGGTGTAGTCAATCATTCTAATAGGAAGTTTTGGCCACAAAGGAACAAGAAATACAAATCCTATTAGCAAGATTTTAACTAAATTTTCATCAAACTGTTTAAGCCAGTTTAAAAGCTTCTCCATAGGTTTTAATTAAATAAAAATCACTCTTAATTTTACCAATTAAATAAGCAATCACGGCTTTAAATTTTAAAATCAGGTGAAGAATAAGCAGGTGAAAAAT
>CAYHOJ010000017.1:0-14145 GCA_964358305.1 uncultured Gammaproteobacteria bacterium
ATAAAAATAATATTGAATATAACCAACCTTATACAAACGAATCTTATTCTTATGTTTTTAACGGGCTTCTTAAAGGGGTTACTCTATCTTTGCCAGGAGAAATAGGCGCGCAAAAAATATGGTCTTTTCTAAATGTTTATCTTAAAAAAATAAATCTTACTCAATCCTTATATAAGGTGACCGATATTTTGAAAAAAAATTCTCGAAATATCCAAGCTTTAAATATTGGAGTAGCAGGAAAAAATACTATTTCTGCTTATTGCCATTTTACTGCACACCCAAATTATTATTCTCTACAATATTCGGATAATTCTAATATAAAAATTATTTGTTCAGAAGTAATAGATGGATTTATTTTTAAATCCCTACCAGCAAATTCATTAATTACTTTATAGTATTCATGATAAAATTAAACTTATGATTTGGGCAGACCGTGAAGCAAAAAGATTGAAAGAAAGAAACTTAGCCCTTGAGTGGGCCGATGATATGAAAACACCTTCGGGACGGATTCATGTTGGCTCGCTCCGGGGAGTAATCGTTCATGACCTGATCTATAAGGCCTTAAAAGATATTGGTGTCAAGACGAAATTCTCCTATGTCTTCAATGACATGGATCCAATGGATGGAATGCCTAGCTATCTTGATGCCAACAAATGGGGAAAATATATGGGAATGCCTTTGTATAAAATTCCCTCACCGGAACCCGGCTATAAATCTTTTGCTGATTATTTTGCCCAAGAATTTATTTCTGTTTTCAATTCAATAAACTGCCATCCGCAAATCATTTGGTCATCGGAACTTCATAGGGCTGGAAAAATGAACGAGGTTATAAGACTCATTCTTAATAGAGCTGATGTTGTTCGTGAAATATATAAAAAAGTTGTTAAAAAAGACCGGGCCCCAGATTGGTATCCATATAATCCAATTTGCGAAAAATGTGACAAGATCGGTACAACCAAAGTTTCTAAATGGGATGGAAAATATGTTTACTACCGCTGTGAACCGAAGATGGTTGAATGGGCTGAAGGCTGCGGTCATGAAGGAAAAGTTGAACCGATTAATGAAAACGGTAAACTCGTTTGGAAATTAGATTGGCCGGCTCATTGGAAAGTAATCGGGATCACGATTGAATCTTCCGGTAAAGACCACATGTCCTCTGGTGGCTCCTATGATATGGGTATTCATTTCTGCAAAGAGGTATTAGGAACTGTTGCACCCGATTCTCTTGGAGGCTATGAATGGTTTACCATAGGAGGCAAAAAAATGTCTTCTTCCAAAGGTATCGGAAGCTCAGCTAAAGAAATTTCCCAAATATTGCCCCCTGATCTGCTCCGATTTTTGTTAGTTAGAACACCAATTAAAACCCATCTTGATTTTGACCCGGTTGGAGAGACAATTCCAAATCTCTTTGATGATTATGACCGGTGTTTACACGCTTATTTTTTGAAACTGGAAAATAATTTACCAAAAGATAAAGCTGGAGAAGTAACTGCAGACTATGCCAGAATTATGGAACTATCCGAAGTTAATCCTCTGCCAAAAACCAGACTTTATATTCCGAGATTTAGAACAATTGCCAATTTATTAAAATCAAAAAATAATGATTTAATAAATTTTTTTGAAATGCAAAAGAAAAGCAAAATAACCGCTGAGGAAAAAGCAATTCTTGAAGAACGTATAAAATATGCAAAAATTTATTTAGAAAAATACTCTCAAGAAAAAACAGAATTAATAAAAACTGAAAAATTTATTGCTTCAGATTTACAAAAAGAATTTTTACTTCAATCGATTAAACGATTGAAGTGTTTAAATAGTAAAGATAATAAGGAACAAATCCAACAAACTATTTTTGAAAGTATCAAATCATCTGGCATAAAACCAAAAGAAGCTTTTGGAGTAATCTATCAGACATTAACTGGAAAATCGTTTGGGCCAAAAATTGGTGAATTGGTTTTAAATATTGGCTTTGATAAATCTTTGTCTTTGTTAAAAGGAAGCAAACAAAACACAACTGATTCAGTGATAAAACAGAATCTATATCTAGATTTTACTGACAAGAAAACATTTTCTATAGATGAAGCTGTTGCTCAAAAATATCCGTCGATCAATATTGGAATTGCCGTAATTAAAAATATTAATATCAAAAAATCTGACCCAAATCTTGCCGCTGAGATTAATCAATTTGTTGAATCTCAATCTCATTTGTCTAATGAAGTAATTAGTTCATATCCGGAAGTTTTAACTTACCGAAAACTATATAAAGAAATGGGAATCGACTGGCATTCCCGAAGACCATCTCCTGAAGCATTATTACGCAGAATTTCACAAAAAAAAGAGTTGTATCAAATTAATACATGTGTTGACGCGTACAATTTAATTGTCATGAAAAATCGGGTTTCAGTCGGAGCATTTGATTATGACAAATTCAGTTTTCCAACCGTGATGAGATTTCCAAAAGAGGGCGAAGAAATTTTATTATTAGGTGACAAGGAACCGACTAAATTCAAACCGACCGAACTGGCTTATTTTGACCAGTTGGGCGGTTATAATATTGATTTCAACTATCGTGATGCTCAAAGAACGTGTGTTACTGAAAAAACAAAAAATATTATCTTAAATATCGACGGCGTCTTCGACATTGACCGCTCTAAAGTCGAAAAATCTTTGCAAGAATCTATAGATATTATATTAAAATACTGTGGCGGCACTGTTGAATTTTCTGGAGTCGTTCCAGCAACGCAAAAATAAAAAGTGAAAAGTATTTTAATTGCTACACATAATAAAGCCAAACTTTCAGAATTAAAAACGGGACTCTATAATCTTGAGAAGTCCGGAATCAAAATCCTCACATTAACCGACGTTGGAGTAGAGAAGGACCCCGAAGAAACTGGAGCGACTTTTGAAGAAAATGCGAAACTAAAAGCAAAGTATTATGGCGATTTAACAAATCTTCCAACTATCGCCGACGACGGAGGACTAATCATTCCCTATCTAAACAATGAACCGGGAGTTAAATCCAAACGCTGGATGGGTAGAGAAGCCACCGATCAAGAACTGATAGATTTCGCCCTTCTAAAACTTAAGGATTGTGCAGGCTCCAAACGAACTGCTTTCTTGGAAACTTGTCTTGCTTTTTTTACGCTCGGACACCCCAGGGGTGGCCAAATATTGGTTGAGCAAGAAAAAGTCAAAGGCTACATCGCCGAAAAATCAAGTGACAGACCGACCCAGGGATATCCTTACCGAGCTTTGTTTATTGTTGATAAATTTGGTAAATTTTATGATGAGCTTACCGAAGTTGAACATCAACAAGTTAACCACAGGCTGATAGCATTGAAAAGGCTTGTTAGCAGAATTAAATTTTAAATATTAATTAGTGTCATTCCCTCGAAGGAGGGAATCCAGACTAAAATTACCATATTAAAAATGAAATAATCGACTGGATCCCCGCCTCCGCGGGGATGACAATATTTCTTCTTAATAATTAAGCTAATTAATTTGCTACAATATTTCTATGTTATCTCTTGATTTCATCCGCGCCAACAAAGAAAAAGTTATTACGGCTGCAAAAAATAAAAACCGTAAAGTTGATATTGATACCATTTTAAAACTTGATGACCAAAGACGGGAATTAATTCAAAAAATTCAAATTCTCCGTGAAGAAAGAAATAAAACTTCGCATGGCAAACCCGACGAGAAAACCATCGCCCGCGGAAAGAAAATCAAAGAAGAATTAAAAAAGTTTGAAGAAACTCTTTCCGTCATATCAGTCCAATTAGACAAATTAGTCTCATTCGTCCCAAATGTCCCATTACCTGAAGTCCCCGTCGGAAAAGATGAAACCGGCAACCTTGAAGTTAAAAAGTGGGGAAAAATTCCAAAGTTTGATTTTGAACTGAAGTCTCACCTTGATCTTGGACTATCACTCGATTTATTTGATTTGGAACGCGGTTCAAAAGTTTCTGGTTTTCGTGGATATTTCTTGAAAAACCAAGCCGCCCAACTGCAATTTGCCATTCTTTTTTATGTCTTTCAAAAATTAGTAAAAAAAGGTTATACGCCTATCATTGCCCCGTCAATTGTGAAAGGCTTTACACTTTTTGGATCGGGACAATTTCCCTGGGGCGAACAAGAAGTTTATAAACTAAATGATGAAGATGCTTATTTGGCTGGAACCGCTGAAGTTCCTGTTACTTCTTACTACTCAGGTGAAATATTAAAAGAAACCGATTTACCAAAAAAGTTTGTTGCTTTTTCTCCGTGTTTTAGACGCGAAGCCGGATCTTATGGAAAAGATGTCAAAGGACTTTATCGAGTCCATGAATTTTGGAAAGTTGAACAAGTAATCATTGCTAAAAATGATGTTGAGGAATCCAAAAAACTTCACGAGGAATTGCAAAAAAATACTGAAGAAATTATTGAAGACTTTAATATCCCCTATCGAAGATTGCTCATGTGTACCGGTGATATGGGTGAGCCCCAGATTAAAAAATATGATACGGAAATTTGGATGCCATATAGAAAAGGATATGGAGAGATCGCTTCAAATTCTATTATGGGGGATTTTCAAACTAGAAGACTAAAAATAAAATATCGAAAAAAAGATAATACAATCGAATATTGTTACTCGTTAAACGACACGGCCGTACCCTCTCCAAGAATTTTAATTGCTATTCTTGAAAACTATCAGCAACGAGACGGAAGTATTAAGGTACCGGAAGTATTACAATCTCTTGTTGGATTTGACAAGATACAGCCTAGAAATAAATAATAAATAACAAAATTTAAATAACAATTGAATAACAAATATTAAAATGTTTAAAACATTTGCTATTTATTATTTAAAATTCAATTGATGTTTGTTATTGGTTATTTGTTATTTTCTTACGGTTTCGGCGTTGGTGTCGTTAAAGAAGCTTGATTGCAGTTGGCACTATTCTCTGTTCCGCGAACAAAGTATTCTTTTCTTCCATAATAACAATTTTTTTCTACAACGTTATCCGGTTTTTCATACCATTTATTACCGGTTCCATAATTTTTTAATAAATAACTCATTACTCGATTCCAAATTGGAGCCGCTCCGGTGATTCCTGATGTTAAATAAGGATTCATTGGGGTATTATCATTATTCCCTACCCAAACGGTTACTAAAAATTCCGGAGTATAACCAATTGTCCAGTTATCTTTTTTATCATTAGTCGTTCCTGTTTTTACGGCGACTCGATAACCGGGAATTTCTAAAGAAGAGCCCGGTCCAAAAGCAAAAATTCTGGCAAAATTATCAGACAAAATATCACTGATAATATAGGCAATGGCTGGATCTATTTCTTTTATTTTAAAAGGTGTCATTTCACGCAAAACGTTACCCTTATTATCTTCAATTTTTTGAAAATAATTAATTGGCATTTTGTATCCCTGGTTCGCAAGCACTCCGAAAGCTTCAGCCATATCAACCATGGTTACTTCTCCACCTCCTAAAGTCAAAGATAATCCGTAGCGGGATTTATCATTCCAGGTACTAATACCCATTTTTGTGGCAAAGTCAATAAAACTATTAACTCCAATATTATTCAGAGTTCTAACAGCCGGAATGTTATAAGAATTAGCTAAAGCATAACGCAAAGGTACTTTTCCATGAAATTTATTATCATAATTAACTGGCTTATACGATTCAGATCCGGCAATATTAAAAACAACTGGCGAATCATCGAGAAGTGATGCGGCCGTATAGCCTTTTTGTAAGGCTAAGGAATACATAATTGGCTTGATTGAACTTCCTGGTTGACGTAGAGCCGTGGTGACATTAAAAGCGCCAGATTGTTGATAATAGTCGACAGAACCTACCATTGCCAGTATCTCACCAGTTGTTGGCCTGGTTACCAAAATTGCTCCGTTAGTAACATTTAAATAGTTAATTTTTTCCAGTTCTTCTTTAAGAATTTTTTCCGCCTCTTCTTGAATTTTATAATCTAAAGTTGTTTTTACTTTTAAGCCGCCTTCTTCAACTGTTTTTATACCAAAATAATTTTCCAACTGATTTTTAGTATAAAATACAAAGTGAGGGGCACGAATCAATGTTTTTGGTGGCAATACTTCAACTTTTAATTCTTCACTCTTAACTCTTAATTCTTCGTTGATATAGCCCTGATTTTTCATTGAAGTCAAAACTTCACTTCTTCTTTTTTGAGCTGCTTTAGGATTCATATATGGCGAATATATTGATGGCGCTTGTGGTAAACCAGCTAATAAGGCAGCTTCTTCTATTGTTAAATCTTTTGCTTTTTTCCCAAAATATGTTTTGGATGCCTCCTCAATTCCATAGGATGATCCCCCGTAAGGAACTTGATTTAGATACATTTCTAAAATTTTATCCTTACTGTAAATTTTTTCCGTCCATAAAGCTAATATCACTTCTTTGATTTTTCTCGCTATTGTTCTTTCAGGAGTCAATAAAGCTGTCTTAACAAGCTGTTGAGTAATCGTTGATCCACCCTGCAAATTTTTATTAATAACTATTTCCTTGAAAGCCCTAATTATTCCTGAAAAAATTGCCACGCCTTGGTGCCGATAAAAATCTTTATCCTCAATAGCAATCGTTGCTTGAACTACATAAACTGGTAATTCTTTTAGATTTACCGGGGTTCGATTTTGCTCTCGATAAATTTCATAAAGCAATTTGTTGTTTCTATCATAAATATGGGTCGATAAAGGATAGTTAGTTTTACCAATATTATAAGGAGACGGTAATTCTTTTATAAAATAAAACGATTGAAAAATAGAAACAAAAATTAAGGTAATAAAACAGCCAAGTAAAAAATATCTAATTTTTTCTGAAATTAAATATTGAGATCTAGACAACCTCAATATTGGAAATTTAATTGTTGGAAACTTGTTAAAACCGATCAGGATAATTTTCTTTAACAAATAGTAAATTGGTTTAAGAATTATTTTTTCTGTAATTTCTCCAATAAAAATAAAGAAGGCAACAAAATAATATAGTCCTTGGCTCAATTTCATGAAGTGAATTTTATCATATATTATAGGTTTATTCAATTACAAATGTCACCTATAATTGAGTGAGTTTAGCTGTTACTACCAATCTTTCCCAGTAAGTACCAGGTGGTGTGCAAGTGATCAAAGTTAAATAAGAGGCATCTTTTTTTTGCTCTAAAACCGAGATTTCACTTGGTTTAACAATAAAACTAGTGGTTACTTCGTACTGATATTCTAACTCTCCAATATTAATATAAATTTTATCGCCTTTATCTAAAGAAGAAAGATAGGTAAAAATCGTTTTATAGTCCTTAGGATTATATAACTGAGGTAAAGTCGAATGACCAAAAATAGCTACATTACCATACTCGCCAGGCAATGATTGGGGTAAATAATGAACAAGGCTCTTAGTCAAATCTTCTCCTGCAACCACAACTTTAGCCTTTTTAATATTCAGTTTAGGAATCGACAGGGTGTATTCTTTAACGGTCAGTTGAGAAGGTTGATTAAGTTTTGGTGAGGCCGGAAACCAAATACTTGCCTGAGTATAGTCTCGAAGATTATTAGAAAAAATATTAAAGGCTCCGAGTATAGAATTTGCTTCTTTTAAGGATGAAGGAGTATTGTTATCAGGAATTGGAGCATTAATATTATTTTTTATAAATAGCCGTGAATAGATTGCTGAAGATAGAATCGGATAAAACGACCAGAATAAAAGCATGGCACCAGCTATTAAAAAAACGTAGGAAAAAAAGTTAACTGTTTTTTTCTTGCCGGAATAATGTTTCTTTTTTAGATAAACATGAAGGGTCATATTTATAAACTAGAATTTTCCAAAATAATATTTTTTAGGAAGAAAGGTAAATAGTTGTTTAAAAAAGGTAAAGGTTCATTAATGTTCAGATTATAACCGTCAATTTTATACTGACTTTTCAAAATTTCCTTAATTTTTGATTGATTCTTTCCAAGAATACCCTTTTTAATTTCATCAGTTGATATATTAATTACTGCTTTTGCTTTTACTTTTGCGTCAACTTTTAAAGACTTATCTTCCTTCGAGATTTTATTTATAGTGTAGGCAATGTTTTCTTTTTCTAAGCGGTAGTCATTCTTAACTTCCGGTTTAAGTGAAACCAAAATTTTATCAATAAATAATTTTTTACTGTATAAATATTGGGTTGTGTAAACAGTTGCCTGAAAAGTTAATTTGCTACTTTCTTCGCCAATTTCTTTTGAGAAAATTGTTTTATTAAAGTCAGTTGCTGATAAGGAAGAGGCAATTGCTTCATCTGGTAATACTTTAATTGAAGGGATTTCTTTTTTTGCTTTATTGACAATAGCTGTTCTTAAATCTTCCTGATCTTTTTTAGAAACAGTTTGAATCTGTTTTTTACTACCTCCCAAAAGAGCTGAATCATTTTTAGCTAATAAATTATTAGATTTTCCTTCTATATTAAATTTTGTGCCGGCTGTTAAATTATATCCTTCGCCGATTTCTGTAGCGACCACCGTCACCTTGATCGTTGACGGTTGAGGAGAAGAAGCATCTCCTGTGGCTGAGGCAACCTTTACTTCACTTTCCAGGAAATACTTCAAATTATTTGGAGAAATAATTGATGTTCCTTTACTAAGAGTTTCTGACGAAGATAAATTACTATTATAAACTGTTACCTGTCCGCGTGCTTTATTACCAACCTCTTGTTTGCCTGTTGTATTTATCGTTTCAGAAAAATTTGCTGAAGCACTGGCTAATCGATAATCAATGTCTAAATTGATATTTTTTTCTAATATTTGGGTTGGTAAATAAACAGTTAACTGAGCTTGGTGAAAGAAATACTCATTAATAAATAGTCCTAAAAGAATTATTAAAACACCGATCATCATAAATATCTTTCCCGAAAAGTTAATTTTAATGACTAATAATTTACTCATCAAGTCCTTAATTTTATTTTTCCAATTTATTTTAGGTAAGATATTTTTATTCTGATAGATTGCTTTTTCTCCAATATCTTCGTTGATTATAAAACCAAAATTTTCCTTGTCCTCCGAAGCTTTAGCGAAGGAGGATTTTTGAACTTCTTCATTTTTTACCTGTTCACCAAAAATATTCATTAAACCGTTAATCACCTCATCTTCAGACAATATGTCTACTTTGGGAATTTGAACAAAAAAATCACTGCTCCAACGATGACTCAATATTTTCGTAGCCGTATCATCAAGATTATCTGAATCGTAAAGAATAATACGGGCTGGCAGCATTGATTTTTTTTTAATTTCTTCAAAACCCTCCACCAGATCTGCGATTATATCATCTGTCCGGCTTAAGATTTTTTTTGTATCAATTTTTCCTCCTTTATAAGAAAATATTCCTATCTGAGTTTTATCAAGTTCAATTAGAATTGCGTTTAAAGATATACCGTCTTCCTTTTGCAGATAAAAACTAATTGCTTCAAAACATTCAATATAACCCATAGGCCGTAGATCTAAAGCCTTGATTAATTGCTTAATTTTCTGTAAATATACGGGCTTGATATCGCCTATTTTTTCGTCGACTAAATGTGAGTAAACAAATATAATTGTTTTCTTAATTTCTATGTCAAGATTTTTTTCTAATTTATATAGGGCTTCATCAACGTCATTAGTCAGATTTTCCCAACCGTTAGTGTAGCTAAATTTTTCTCGATCAACCAATTCTAATCGGTCATTTTCTCTTAAAAAGATCATTATAATCCCTTGACTCTCTTTTAAAAATAGCCCGAGGTAGAATTCTTTTTGTTTTTTATTTGAAAAAAAAGGTATATTCATAAGAAAAAATATGATATCGAGCTTTAACTAATTACTAATATTATATTTTGTAAAAACCTGATTTATCCCTGCTTTGGCTGTTCCTAACGCTTCTTTATACGAAACCCCCAAAATTGTACTGTTAATGGCATTTTCTATATATTTTATTATCTCATCATTTAAACCATTATCTATCGTCCTAGAAATTAAAGGTAATGAAACAAAATTATTCGCCTGCTTCATTATAGCTCCAAGATAAGGATTTTGAATTAAAAGCGGAGCTAAATCGACACGAGAATAAGGCTCGCCAAAAGGTCTTATTTTGCTTTGAATTTCGTAAAGTTTAGTCATATTCTCTTTCTCAGTCAAAAATCTCAAAAATTTCCAGGCCTCAATTTGATTAGAACTAAATTTTGATACTCCTTCAACCCAATAAGAAGCAATTGATATCAAAGCTGTTCCGGGAACGACCGGCACCGGAACGACTTTCATATCAATATCAGGATTAGCCGATTTGATTGATAAGATTACCCACGAAGGAACAATAATCATGGCCACTTTTTCTTGAATAAAAGCGGTCGTCGAATTGGCCATCTCTTCTGTCCAATATCCTTGTGGTGGTTCGCTGAATTTTCGATAAATTTCTAAGGCACCTGATGCCTCTTCTTGATCCAGTTTATTTAGCGACCCTCCGTTTTGTAATAAAAGTAATCCAAAGATATCAGAAAAATGATCAATATTGGAAGCAGTTCCCAAGGCAATCCCCGATGTAATTAGGTTACCGGATTGATCTTTTACTGTTAATTTTGGAACTATTTGAGTAATATCGTCCCAGGTCGTTGGAACACTCGAAATACCAGCTTTCTTAAAAAGGCTTTCATTATAAACTAAAACTAGTCCATCAATCTCAAGAGGTAATCCATAATAATAATTACCTACCTTAAGGTCTTTTTTATGAACCGGGTAAAAAGTCTTATCAAACTCCTCCCCGCTCATAACAGTTGGAGGAAGCGGGGAGACAATATCTTTTATTTCCGGCAACCAAGTATTATGAAATCGGAAAATATCGGGTTTCTCAATTGTAGCCACTCCGACCCCATTGACCCCTTGAGTTTTACTCCGACTGACCAGCTTTTCCCGGTAGCTTTGCGGGTTCATCTTTTGATAGGTTATCTTTACATTTGGATATTTATTTTGATAAGCAACGATTAATGGCTCCATTACTTCTTTATCCTCCCATAAGCCCCAATAAACCAAACTGACCGCCTTGTTGCTTGGCTTATTAAAAAAGATTGCCCTGATAATTATAACCAATATAATTAAAAATAAGATTGCGCCTCCAATTATAAATATATTCTGGTTATTATTCTCTTTATAAATAGGAGGCGGTTGGTCAAAATTCATATCTTGAGGAGCTTCTTCAACCACAGGCTCTTCTTGATGATTTGCCTCAGGTTGATTTTCTTCCAAAATTATTTTATCATCATCCATACTATCATGATATCAAATATTAGGAATATTAGAGGTAATTTTTTATTATTATTGTTGATCGTTTTTGGTTTGGTTGCCTTCGGATCAATGGCTTTTATTTTTTTAAGGCTGGAAAAAAATATTGGCAATAAAATTTACCCTAATGTCTACTTGGATAAACAAAATTTTGGTTTAAAAAGCCGTGAGAAAATAGTCAATTATTACAATAATAAAACTTCTAAATTAAGCAATACTTCCGTGACTGTTTTTTTTGCAAATGAGCCTGTAGCCACTTTTTCCGCCAAAACTTTAGGATTAAAATATGATGGAAAGACAATTGCGGAAAGGGCCTTTTTGATAGGACGATCAAGTAATCAGCCGTCAAAATATTTACAAAAAATTTTAACTATTTTTAACTTGGAAAAATTTTACTTTGAAAGCCAGATTGAATATGACAACAGTGAGCTCAAGGATTTTCTGGCTTTATCCGAAGATGAATATAATTTACCCGCAAAAAATGCCCTGTTTAAATTTGAAAAGGGAAAAGTTGTTGAATTTAGAAAAGAAACCGATGGTTTAAAAATTAAATCTGATCAATTTTTACCGGACTTCGATAAAATCGTCACAAGTTTTAAGAAAGATATCTCAAATAAAAAAGTTATTTTAAATTCTGAAGTCATTAAACCTGAAATAAAATTATCTGACATTAATGAATATGGGATTGAGGAATTTATTGCTGAGGGAAAGTCCGACTATACCCACTCAATTCCTCAAAGAGTTCATAACCTGATTTTGGCTGCTTCTAAATTTAACGGGGTTCTTATTCCAAAAGGGAAAGAGTTTTCTTTTGTTGAAACGGTTGGCGATATTTCCTCGCTTACCGGATATCAACCTGCCTATATCATCAAGGAGGGAAAAACAGTTCTAGGAGACGGTGGTGGTGTTTGTCAAGTGTCAACGACTTTATTTAGAGCTGCCCTCAATGCTGGTTTACCAATAATAGAGCGCAATGCTCATGCTTACCGGGTAGGTTATTATGAAAATGATTCTCAACCGGGCTTTGATGCAACCGTCTATTCGCCAACCGTTGATTTAAAGATAAAAAATGACACCCCTGGTTATATTTTAATTGAAACAGAAATTGATGAGGAAAATAATCTTTTATATTTTAAATTTTATGGAAAAAAGGATAGTCGCCGGGTTGAAATTTCAATAGCAACTGTCTATGATGTTGTTCCACCACTCCCGCCAAAATATCAAGATGACCCAACTCTAAAAAAAGGGGTGACCAAGCAAGTGGACTTTCCGGCCTGGGGAAGCAAGGTTTTCTTCACTTATAAAGTTTTTCAGGGAGACAAGCTGGCGATTGACAATAAATTCTTTTCCAACTTCCGTCCCTGGGCCGCGGTTTATCTGGTTGGAACTGCCGACTGAATAAATCCTAAATTCTAAATTACAAATCACAAATAAATTATAAACGTTTTAAATTCAAAATTTTAAACTTATTTGGAACTTGGAATTTAGAATTTAGAATTTTTATCTGAATAGTCTGGCTCTTCCGAGACGATAATGAAGGTCCTTATTTCTTCGTTCTCCGATTATTTTTGCGGGAATGCCTCCAACGATTGAGTAGGGTGGAACGTCCTTGGTGACGACGGCGCCGGCGCCAACGACTGCTCCCCGACCAACCGTCACTCCGGCGAGTATTATTACCCGCGGACCGATAAAAACATAGTCCTCTATTTTCACAGGTGCATTAGTAGCAACAAAATTTTCGTCATTAACGTTATGTTCGCTGTTATAAATCATCACTTCAGAAGCTATGTCAACGTGGTTACCAATCGTTAACAAATCCCGTCCATCAAGGACAACTCCTTCGCCAATGATTGAGTCCTCACCAATGACAATATTTCTTGGGTCATAAAATCTTGCCTTCATATGTATAGTTGAACCTTTACCGATTTTTATTCCAACTAATCGATAGAAAAAACGGCGGAAACCATGAAAGGGAACACAGCCAACCAAATGTAGTTTAAAAACCACAACTTCCAAAATTATATTTTTTATTCTGTTGACGATCTTTCCAAAAACCTCACTTATTGTCAGCGCTTTTCCGTCTTTATCTTTCATAATGATATTTCTATTATAGCAAAGACTACAACTTGTATTGTATATCGTCTTTTATATCCCCTTCTACCAATCTAAATCCGTACTTTTGTTGGTTATAACCTACTGACAAATAAAATAACATTGTTTATTATTTGTTTATGGATTTAACAGTAAGTAAAATACTTTATAAAAAGAAGTATTTTTGGTTTAAAGCGCTGTCTAATTCCTGCAACAATTTAGCTTCAACTTTATTTGCTATCATCTTGATTTCACCGGGATTAGTAATATATTTTAAAAGTTTTGGTTTACAAAATATCTTAGCTTTGTTAAAATCAATCATATTAAGCTTATTGTTTTTTGTGTTATCAGTTTATTTTGACAGAAAATGAATATAGATGCTTTTTGGCAAATATTGAATGGTGCGTATGTTTCTTTAGCATTGGTTTTAATTGCAGTTTCTTTGGTTTTGTTGACGATGAAGAAATATAGTAAATAATTTTGAGAGTTAAATTTTGAAAATTATACCCAACTTTCTATCCTGCTTCTGAAGAATTTTTCGGTTTCTTTATCCTATAAAAAAATGGTAACCATTCAGTTCTCTCCAAAATAGCCTCATAATTTGCATTCTCTTACCCTTATCTGCTAAAGTCATAATTATGATCTTTTATCCAGCAGAAAATATGAGTACAGAAGCGGAAGTAATGAAACTTCGAAAAGAAAACAGGACTTTAAGGATTATACTTTACCCCATAATTCAGACCACTGGTCAAGATATGTTTTGACCAGTTA
>CAYHOJ010000018.1:0-12790 GCA_964358305.1 uncultured Gammaproteobacteria bacterium
AAAAAAGAGTTCTTGTGTTGAAAGAAGGTAAGATTGTAAAAGATCAAAGAAAAGGAGGGTATGAGCTATGAAAGAAATATGGACCTCAATTAGAAGAACACCCTACCAATCACTTTCTGCATTTTTGATTTTATTTTTTACTCTTTTTTTAACGCTAATCCTTTTTGTATCTTTAACTTTTCTTTATGGGACCTTAAACTATCTTGAAACAAAACCTCAGGTAACGGTTTATTTTCAGAATAAGACAGAGGAAAATCAAATTTTTAAAGTTCGTGATGAATTGATGAGTTCTGGAAAAGTGTTGAACATTAAGTATTTATCCAAAAATGATGCTTTCAATATCTATAAACAACTGAATAAGGATAATCCTCTCCTTTTGGAGATGGTTTCGGCTGACATTCTTCCTCCATCTCTTGAAATTTACGCAAAAAAACCAATCTTTCTTCCCGAAATTGCTGAATATTTAAAAAAGCAGGGAGATATTGAAGAAGTCCAGTATGAGAAGGATATAATTGACAAATTACTTGTTTTGACTAATACGATAAGGATGTCAGCATTAATTTTTTTTAGTTATTTAATTCTTATGTCAATCGTCGTTCTGACAACAATGATACTTTTTAAAATCGCCCTTAAGGAAAGTGAGATTACTTTACTAAAGTTAATCGGTGCCACTAATTTTTATATTAGAAAACCTTATATTCTGGAAAGTTTATTTTTGGGAATAACTGCCTCCACGTTATCTTTCAGTATTTTTTCTTTTATTGTTCTCTACTTCAATCAATTTTTACAGTCATATTTCAAAGGAATAACAACTCTATCGGTTGACATATTTAATTATCAACTAACAATTTGGCCATTAAATTATATTTTTTTCATGATTGTTTTTGTTTCTATATCAATATTTGGAGCCGTCATTGCTTCAGTCGCCTCTTACATCGCCACTAACAAATATCTCAAGGTATAATTAAACCATGGTCAAGAAAATAACTACAGTTTTTCTGTTCTTTGTAGTATTTCTTTCAATTTTTTCGCTGAAATATATATATTCTGCTGAATGTGATGATAAAATTGGTACTGAAAAAATTAGTTGTTACGAAACAAAACTTCAACAACTAAAACAACAAAAAAACACCCTTTCTTCACAAATTCAATACATGGATACTCAAATATATCTGACCGGTTTACAAATAAATCAGACTGAACAGCAAATTATCAATACTGGAAAGGAAATTGATCTATTAGGTTCAAGAATCGAAGGATTAGATCAATCTCTTGATTATTTATCAAAACAACTTATTGAAAGAATAGTCATTGGTTATAAGAAAAAACCACTAACCCTTTTTTCTCTTCTTTTAGACAACAAAAATGCTAACGATTTTCTCAATCAAATAAAATATCTCAAAACAGCTCAAACCAATAACCAAAAGCTTCTCTATACTGTTCAAGAAACAAAGACTAATGCTGAAGAACAAAAAAAACTACGGGAAGAGAAGAAAACAGAATTAAATAAATTAACTGAGACATTAAATTATCAAAAACAATCTCTTGACAATCAAAAAGTCCAGAAACAAAGACTCTTAGCTGATACTCAAAGTGATGAAAAAGTTTATCAACGACGGTTAGCAGATGCTCAAAGAGAGCTATCTCAAGTAAGAGGAGCTGCTAGCGTACTTCAAGATGCTACTCCAATCCAAGTAAAAAAAGGTGAATTTATTGGACTTCAAGGAAATACTGGATATTCTTTTGGAGACCATCTTCATTATGGAGTCTATAATTATTCCTCAATTAGCCAAATATCAACCGGCGACTGGTATCACAATAGTTGGGTTGACCCTTCCGAGATACTGTCTTCAAAAACCGTCAGATGGGACACTGGTTGTGAATCATCTTCTTCTAATACGGTCGGAAATGGTAATTTTGAATGGCCAATGGATCCATCGGCCATATCACAAGGTTCGGGTATTACGTGTTATTCAAATACTTATTATCGAGGCAATCCTCATCCCGCCTGGGATATGTGGGGACCAATCGGAACTTCTATTAGAGCCTCAGAAGAAGGAAAAGCCTATTTTTGCCGAAATTGTCTTAATGATGGTGGGAATGGAGTTTTTATATTTCACCCAAATGGAAAAATGACTTTATACTGGCACCTTCAATAAGCTCATACTTCCCCAACAATACAGCCATATAACAATATAATCATGTGGTTTTGTAGGTTATAAGCGGTTGACAGAAATAGTTTATCAAGTTATAAAGTTTATAAAGTCCATAAAGTGGCGTCTGTGTCATCCCCGTGAAGACGGGGATCCAGTCGATAATTACATTATAAAGAAGTTATTTTAGTCTGGATTCCCGCCTCCGCGGGAATGACAAGTTGTATGAAAAGATTAATTTTCATAATTGTATTTATTACATTTTTATTTATTGTTAATTTTGTTTTTGCTGATTCTAAAATTTTAATCAGCGAATTCCTAATTGATCCCCAACCTCAATCTGTTGAGATATTTAATTCCGGAACGGAAAGCGCTGATGTTTCTGATTGGATAATTGATGACTCCGGTGGTACGACTTTTTATACCATTCCAAAAAACAATATAATTTTTCCTAATCAATGTCTGATTTTTTCCGCTGATTTTAACTTAAATAAATCTTCGGCAGATACGATTAAGTTAATTAATAATTCTCAACAATTAATAGATTTTTTTTCTTATAAATCAAGTTCGGGTTCTGGAATCTCATACCTGCGTCAACCTGATGGAACAAATAATTGGGCAACTGGATCGGCTAATTTAGGATTTTATAATTCTAGTAGGGAACAAACATGTTTGTTCCCTACATTGACACCAACATCGGAACCAACATTAACACCAACCCCAACCGATGTACAGACGCCCAATTTGGGCGTCTCTACAACCCCCTTCTCTTACAACAACGTCTATCTCTCCGAAGTCATGGTTAACCCTATGACCGGAGAAAAAGAATGGGTGGAAATTTTTAATAACAACGATTTTTCTGTTTCTTTGAATAACTGGTATATTGATGATTTGGAAAATGCAGGGCCCTCTCCAAAAATCTTTTCTTTAGAAATTAACTCAAAAAGTTACGCTGTTTTTAATCTTACTTCCTCAATGTTTAATAACGACGGAGACAGTGTTAGATTGTTAGATTTTAATAAAAATTTAAAAGATGATTTTGAATATGTGAAAACAGAGCAGGAAAAAACTCTAGGACGAACCTCTTTTGATTCCGATGATTTTTGTCTCCAAGAACCCAGTAAAAATTCCACCAATAATCCTTGCATTAATCCAACGCCAACGGTAACGCCAACCTTGGCGTTAACAACGGGACGGATAAATCCGTCCCCTACAAAAAATATTTTGCAAACAAAAATGCCAATTATTACGGGTCGGGAAACCCGACCCCTACAATATCTGTATTCTAACTCTTACCCCTTATCGTCTGACGTTCTTGGCCTATCAAATGAATTAATTATTGAACCATCAAATAATAAATCTTTAATTAATCTTTTGACAATTCTTTCCACTTCGTATTCCCTTTTGACTATCATCTCAATATTCTTTAAAATGAAATTATCTTATGGAAAAAATAAAAACTTTTATTCATCGACTCTTTATACCTCATGAAGAGAATAATTTCCGTGCCAAAAGCCTTCATACCGACTTTTTAACAGTCTACCTAGTCATCGCTTTTTTAATGATGTTAGTTTTTAAACAAGGCAATATCCGTGATGTTTTGGGATTTGCAACTGACATCAGCGTTGAAAAACTTTACCAACTGACTAATGAGCAGAGACAAAAAAATAACCTACCATCACTTGTCTTAAACTCTGCCTTATCTTTAGCCGCTCAAAAAAAAGCCGAAAATATGTTTCAAGAAAATTATTGGTCTCATTATTCTCCCGACGGAAAAACCCCTTGGGATTTTATATTAGGCGCCGGTTATAAATATGAGTATGCAGGTGAAAATTTAGCAAAAAATTTTTTATTCAGTAACGGTGTTGTTGACGCCTGGATGAACTCTGAAACCCATCGTAAAAATTTATTGAAAAAAGAATATACCGAAGTCGGATATGCGATCGTTAATGGCATATTGAATGGAGAACAAACTACTTTGGTCGTTCAGGAGTTTGGAAAACCGACGATCAGTTCTTTTACCCCTCCGCCAGTTGAAGCAAGTGAATCTATTAACGTTCCCGTTCAGCCAAAAATTAGTGCCTTAAATCTTTCTTTTAATCTTAATGTCATTTTTATGGCCTTTCTTTTGCTGGCTTTGGCTCTTGATTTGTACTATGCTTCAAAATTTAATGTCATTAGAATTGCTGGAAAAAATACCGCTCATTTATTGTTTATAATTTTTATACTGATTGGACTATTTATGTCAACAATCGGTACGATTATTTAAAATATGGCTAAACACTTATATTTGCATTTAAAAACGGAATTGAAAAATCATTTGTTTGATTATTTACTTTTATTTACAGCCGGTATATTTTTCTTAATTCTATTAAATATTTTTCGTGGACAAAGAGTAATTGAATTTTTTATCCTTATTTCTTTTGCCTTTTTTTATATTATCTGGGGCGTCTATCATCACATTATTAATGAAACTCTCCATTTAAAAACTGTGGTAGAATATATCCTGATTGCGTTTATAATAATATTTCTTTTGAAAATTATTATTTTGCCCTGAACAATTTTTATGAAAGGATTAATTCTTGCTGGTGGACTAGCGACTCGACTTCGACCTTTAACTTTGGTGACTAATAAACACCTTTTGCCTATCTACAATAAGCCAATGATATATTATCCTCTGCAATCACTTGTTAATGCGGGTATCAAAGAAATTCTTATCTCCACTTCACCAGATCACGCCGGTCAATTTGCCAATTTACTCAAAGGCGGAGATCAGTTTGGGGTCAAACTTTATTATTCTGTCCAAGAAAATCCAAAAGGTGGAATTGCTCATGCGATTGGTCTGGCAGAAGAATTTGCTAAAGATGATCAAATCGCCGTAATTTTAGGGGATAATATCTTTAGTTATAATTTGAAGCTAACTATAGAAAAATTTAAAAAACAAGATAAAGGAGCCATGATTTTTGGAATAAAAATGCCGGGAATTGAATCAAAGCACTATGGGGTAATCGAGATCGATTCTGTTGGAAAAGTTATTTCAATTGTCGAAAAGCCGGAAAATCCAAAATCTAATATTGCTCAAACCGGTATTTATGTTTATGATAAAAGGGTCTTTGATTTTATTCGTCACCAAAAACCGTCCGGCCGAGGAGAATTAGAAGTAACCGATCTAAATAATTTTTATCTTAAAGAGGGAACTTTGGAGTGTGGTCTTCTTGATTGGTGGATTGATGCGGGCACTTCTCACGACGAACTTCTTCACGCTAACAATCTTGTTGCTGAAAAAGTCCGATTAGGACTGCTTTAATATGGATACAACTCAATTATTGCTCTCAACGGCAGTGACAATCACCACTGTTCTTTTAATAATCGTTAGCGTTCAGTTAATATCTTTATTAAAACATTTAAAGAAAGATCATGGAAAAGAGGTTGACCCCGTCATTAAACACCCCGAAATCAAGAAAGATAAAATAACAAAAAAAAGAATTAATTTGACCACTTTACTTGAAAAAATGAAAACCCGCATCTCCCATCCTCATTCATCTCAGAAGAAATTCTTTAAGTCTTAAAATTAATACCACGAACATAAAACAACTACTTTTTGGTAAAATATAGATATGTATAATTGGACAATAGATGAAAAAAAACTTAAAGAAAGCGATCCTAAAAAATATGAGCTTTGGAAGATAGTCCAATCAATAAATTACGGTTTAGATAACTGCAAATTGAGCAAAAAACAACTTATAAAAGCGTGGCCTTTTATCAAAAACAAATTGGACCCTTACAAAAAAAGGGCTTTAGAATATCTAATATGGAGAAAACAATACTCACTCCCAAACAACTTGAGTTTCTGGAACTTGTCAAAATAGAACCGGAAATAACTAAAAGATTTTACTTAACAGGCGGCACAGCTCTAGCGGAATTTTATTTAAAACATAGATTATCTGAAGATATCGATCTATTTACTGAAGAGGAGGAAGTTGATCAAAAACTCATTGAGGCTTACTTAAAAAAAATCTCTAATTTTTTGCCTATTAAAAAAATCGATAGAAGTGTTTTTATGGGCTTAATGAGTTATTTTTTGATTTTCAAAGACGATAGTAAACTTAAGGTTGATTTTAACTATTATCCCTTTCCAAGAATTGAGAAAGGATTAAAGTTTGGCAAACTTCAAATCGACAGCATCAGGGATATTGCTGCCAATAAAGTCCATACGATTTTTATTAATCCAAGAGACCGAGATTATATTGATCTTTATTTTATTATGAAAAACAGTGATTTTAATTTAAATCAATTAATTCTTGATGCAAAAATAAAATTTGACTGGCATATTGATAAACTAACATTGGTTAGCCAGCTTTTAAGGGTTAAAGAAATCAAAATTTTAGAAACTCCTAAATTACTTGTACCCTTCGATAAAAAAGAAATGGATAATTTCTTTGTTGAGGAAGCGCAAAAACTTGGCAGTAGCATTTTAAAAAAATAAATATTATTATTAATTTATGGACCCAACTCAATCCCCGATTCAACCACCTCCACAAACTCCTCCTGAAGTTTTGGTTCTTCAACCAAAACCAAACTATTTAAAAACAATTATTCTCTCTGTTTTAATAATTACTACATTAGGATTGATTACCTATTTATTTTTCCAAAACCAAAAACTCCAACAACAAGTTTTAAATCCACAAATATCTCCGACTATTCAAGCCCCCTCTCCAACCTCAAAAACAGTCTCCTCAATTTCAATCTCAACCGACGAAACAGCAAATTGGAAAACATATGAAAATATAAACGCAGGAATATTTTTTAAATTTCCAGCTCAATTTGCTGAACAGGCCCCAACCGAAGCAATAGTCTCAGGACCTAATATTGTGGCTCAAAATACTAATTTAGTTTCGACTATTGCTGACATAACAACTGTTCTCAAAAATACAGATGCTCCTTTTGATGGATTTACTATTTATGAAGTAGAGCCTGCTAAAATTATAATGTCGTTTGATGAATATATTACTAAAGAAGTCGATGGGGTTAAAAATAGTCCACGTGGTATTCCTAACGCTACTTCAAAAAATATTACTCTTGGTATTAATAGATTCACCTATATCGATTCTGAATTTAATATTCGAAGATATTTTATCTTATCTCCTGATAATAAAAGAGTTGCTATTTTCTCTAGAATAAATAAGACAGCTAGTTTTTTAAAAACTTTTGACCAAATCCTCTCGACTTTTAAGTTTATTGACGATAAAAGCGTTTGCGTTCCTACTTATCAAGTTGAAACCAATTCAGTAGAACTAACAGCCGAACAAAATTATTCTGTGCGTTGCACGGAACAACTCTCAGAGAAAGATTGCCTCTCTATTGATCTTTACAATCAGAAAGCTGGTGATTTTAGTGTTCCAGATCAGATTTCAGATTGTATTTGGAAAAACCCAGCCATATAAAACATTGTATTGTTACATCGTAACATTAGGGTGTAACAAAATTAATAAATCGACCGTGTATGATTTTTGGTTGTAATGTATTTTTGTTTCTGAAATAACAAATTTATGGATCCAATTCAACCACCAATTCAAATTCCCGACTTTCAACCTAAACCAAATTATTTTAAAATAATTCTTTTCTCAATTTTGGGCGTTTTATTAGTTTCTTCTACAATATACCTATACTTATACTTACAAAACCAAAAACTCCAACAACAAGTTTTAACCCCACCAGTCTCCCTAACTATTCAAACTCCATCTCCAACCCCAAAAACAGTTTCATCAATCTCAATTCCACCCGACGAAACGGCGGGGTGGAAAACGTATAGCAGTAATGAGTTTCGCTTCAAATATCCAGAAAAATGGATCGTAGAAGGAAAAAAGATTTCCTCCGCAAAACCATTGATTGAAATGTGGTCGTTTGGATCAAACGACTCCCTATACAACGAGTGTATGAAACTAGATAACACAAAGATTATTGGAGATATTACAGTAAAAAGTTTTTCTGGCATTACTACATCAGAAATGTGTAGTCCAACAAATGTTAATCTTAAAGAAAAATGGATTGTTCGAACAGGTGGTGAAGGTTACGCACCAGGTTTACAATATTCTTACAAAAGCGAAAGTCCTGAATCTGAAAATTTTTTTGACCAAATCCTCTCGACTTTTAAATTTACCGATTCCATAAATAATGTAAATGTTCCTATAAACTGGAAAGAGTATACGGCCACCGATTCAGAGTTCGGCATAAAAACTACAATGTTCATGCCGCCGGGATTTTCATTCAAATTTACTGGATCCGAATTTACTATTCAAAACGACTCTGATGCTACAGAATTATGGGACTATTCCACCTCTGTAACCACAGGATCAAATAATGTACTTAAAAACTATTATGACGGTGGTTCCCGTAGAGAATGGTATAAAAGATATTTAGATGGTGAATTTTTGGGTAACACCGTAGATAAGAAATTTGGAGATATCGTATCTATGACAGAAACTGTAATTGGGAATACTTCATATTTAAAAATTGTGGTCAACACCTTATCTAGAGGAATTCAAACACACTATGTTTATTTGCAAAATGATATCATTCACATTATTAAGCCCATATCAGATGTAGCTGAGACTTCTCAAGCCAAATTCCCACAACATGTAGGCTTGTCTCTTTACTCATTAAAATCGATTCAAACCAAATAAAAATGGAAAGTCAAACTATACAAACCCCAGCTCAAGAACCTGTTCAAACTCCCGTTCAAGTCCCTGATTTTCAACCAAAACCAAACTATTTAAAAACAATTATTCTCTCTGTTTTAATAATTACTACATTAGGATTGATTACCTATTTATTTTTCCAAAACCAAAAACTCCAACAACAAGTTTTAAATCCACCAATCTCCCCGACTGTTTCATCACCTTCCCCAATAACCCCAAAAACAGTCTCCTCAATCTCAATCTCTCCCGACGAAACGGTGAATTGGAAAATATATCAAAATGAATATTTCACAATAAGATATCCAAACAATTGGTCTTTTGAAAAATATAATCAAAATTTATATAAAGGTCACACATTATTTCAAGATCTCGATTCTAATCTAAAAGTTTCTGGTGAAATAAAAATTGTTACACCTCAACAAATAAAAGGAAGAGTTTGGCCTGATTTTTCTATTCAAAACTTCTTTGATCCAAAAAATAATTTCTGGGAAGTTGGGGAAAATATTGGTGGCGGGCCTGGCTTCAGCTATCAAACTCCGTCTAAAGTATTGATTGCGGGTTATGATAGTATGTTCCAAAGTACACATCCATCAAAATCTGGCTATGAAGGTTCATCAACCGATTACGTAACCAACTACTATTACATGCCAATAAATAATTCCACGAAAGAAATTATTGAAATATATTTTATATATGACAAAAAAATATTTAAGGTTGACCAGATATTAAAAACTTTTAACCAAATCCTCTCGACTTTTAAGTTTGCGGAATAATTCTTCTTTAATGTATAATAAATCCATGAAAGCTGATTTATTTAAACAATTAGTTTGGGACTATAACTTGACTCAAGAAGAATTTGAGGCAATTTTATATGGAAAAAAGGTTTTGGGAAATATGAACCAAAGCTGGGCAATTGTTAGAGTCTTGGAAAATCTAAATTATTATGACGCTATGAACTTAATATCATTGAAGGTGTTGAGAGATAATTGGAACAAAGTCAAAGGTCAATTGTTTAACAATTCAATTAAAAATGGCTATGAATTCTTATTACAAAGATACTCTGTATCCATTGCAGGATAAAGTACTAAAACTTATTGACTCGCTTCAAACGCCTTTTTATTTGACAGGTGGCACCGCCCTTTCTCGTTGTTATTTTAATCACCGTTATTCTTATGATTTAGACTTTTTTGTAAACAAAGACTCAAATTTTATTAAGCTTTCTGAACAAATATTAGCTAATTTAATTAAAAGTTTTGAAGTGGAAGTAATTATCAAATCAGAAAGTTACATTTCGATAAAAGTTAATAAAATATTGAAAATTGATTTAGTAAACGACGTGCAATATAGATATGGTCAGTTCGAAAAAAAGAAAATTTTTTCAAAAGTAGATAATGTAAAAAATATTCTGTCAAACAAGTTATCAGCTTTAATCAGTCGAGATGAAGCTAAAGATGTTGTGGATATTTGGATAATTGCAAAAAATAATAGGATTGATTGGAAAGATATATTTTGCAAATTCAAAAGCTGTTGGAATATTTCCTCCAGATATTGCTAAAAGATTAATTGAATTTCCGATTGAGCTTTTAGAACGTATTAAATGGGTAGAAAACAAAAAACCAACTATTAAGGACTTTCAAACCGATCTAAATTCAATTTGTGATTCATTGCTTGCGGCAAAATAATTATGCTAAACTGAATTATGGAAAATCAAACATCTCCTCAAAATCCCCCTGAAGTTTTTGTCCAACAGCCAAAACCAAACCATTCAAAAACAGTTCTTTTCTCAATTATAGGCGTTACGTTACTAACTGCAATAATTTTTCTTTATTTCCAAAATCAACAACTAAAAAAACAAGCTGTCAATCAACAAATCTCCCCGATTATTCAATCCCCATCTCCAATCCCGCAAACAGTCTCCTCAATCTCAGTTCCACCTGATGAAACAGCGGGGTGGAAAACTTATGAAAATATAAAATATAACTATTCATTAAGGTATCCGAAAGAATGGACTGTAAAATCCATAGAACCGGGTCCTGCGGATTTACCCTTGAATAATACATCTAGAGGGATTGTTGTATTTCCTTCAATTTATAAATCATCTGCAGAAGCTCAGGCACTTGTCCAACTAGAAACTGATGGACCTGAAAATACAGCTTTTAAAGGATTTGATGATTGGCTAAATAACCTTCATCAATCTTTTTTTAAGGTTGAGACAACAACTCAAGATGGGTTTGCAGGACTTTCAGGAGAGACATCAACAGGAACATATGATGGATATGGATTTCCAGCAATTATAAAACGCTTTGCACTCAAATCGTTTGATGGTAAGACTTACTACACAATCACTACAACTCTTGAAAAATCTTCTCAGGAAAAAACTACTGTGGACCAAATCCTCTCGACTTTTAAGTTTATTGACGATAGAAGCGTTTGTGTTCCTGTGTATAAAGTCGAAACCAATTCAACAGAACTAACTGCCAAACAAAATTATTCTATGCATTGTTCAGAACAACGTTCCGAGAAAGATTGTTTCTCTATTGATCTTTATAATCAGAAAGCTGATGAATTTAGTATTCCCGACGGAATTCCAGACTGTATCTGGAAAAATCCAATAAATACCATTTGACTGTCAGACAACATTAGAAATGTCCGCTTTTAGTCGTCTCTCTTCAATAGCTCTTCGACCGGCTTTCCTCCATGGATGATTGTTCGGCGGAACATAATTTAAAGTGTGATTTGTCAGTATTGTTGGGGTTCTTTTTACTTTCTCAGGTCTACCTTTAATTAAAAAATAGTTTAACTCAAAATCTTTTAAAATGATGTGTAAAGTTTTATCCAACCAAATTTCAATTGTTACAATTTCTTTTGGTCTGACTGTTGTTGGTTGTATTTCCTCAAGCTGATAAAAATTATTATCAAATTGGATTGTAAAATCATTTTTAATTTTTCGTTGTTCATGAACAGAAAAGATTGAATTTAATTTGTTCACTTCATTTGAAGATAGTGTTCGATGAATATTACCATCACTCTTTGGCACTACTGAAAATTGACGATTAAATTTAGGAATAAATATTTCTCTCAGGAATCTATTTCCATCTTTTGGATTATTAATTTCCTCCAATCTCATTTCTTTAATTAACCTGTCTTGTAAAGTTCCAAACAAACGTTCAACTCTGCCCTTAGCGAGCTGAATGGGCATGGATGAGTTGAATACTCAAACTTTTAAGAGACCGTTCAAACTGTGTTATTAAATCTTTGTTATCTACTGCTCCCTTATGATTAATCTTGTAGGTAGAGAATTTATCAAGATAAATGATTAATGGCTTACCCAAAGCTAAAACGTAAGCTTTCCAGAAGTTAAAAACCGCGATTATTCCTTCGTTGTTTTCAAAAGTGGCATGGGTGATTTTACCTGTTGCGTCATCAATTGATGCAAGTAAACATACCTCAATTGGCTCATCATTAAGGTCCTTGTATCGTCTTTCAAACCACAGATGATATGATCCATCAAATTGTTGGAATTCTCCATAATATTCTTTTCTGGGTCGCCATGCACGATATTCAACTTGTTTTTGTTTATGTGTCTTCCACAGTCCCACCTCAGTCATCCACCTTCTGACAGTTTGGGAGGAAGGAACGATTATTTGGTTTTCCTGTAACTTCTCAGTTGCAAATGTTGGTTTAAAATCAGAATATTTTTCTTTGATAGTTTCTATTACTTTGTTTTTTATTGAGTCGTTTATTTTATGATTACCAACTTTTCCTCTAAGACCGTGAACAACTGCACGAGGTCCATTTACTTCAAAATTATTTTTAAGCCTTCTTACTTGGCGGGTTGATAAACACAATATTTTACTAGCTTGTTTTGTTTTAATCTTTTTTAACAGAAGATCTTCAAGAACTTTCAACTTCAAACTTTCCGCATCTGTGAATCTGGTT
>CAYHOJ010000019.1:0-12338 GCA_964358305.1 uncultured Gammaproteobacteria bacterium
TTAGAATTAGGCTTAAGTCGTATGACCATCGTTTGATTGATGAAACGTGTCAAAAAATAGTCGACACAACAATCAGAACAGGCGCCAATGTGGTTGGACCAATTCCATTACCCACTAAAAATGAAATGTTCGTAGTCAATAAATCGTCGTTCATTGATAAAGATGCCCGTGAGCATTTTGGTTTAAAAACTCACAAAAGAATGATTGATATTTTAAATCCAACTAATCAAACGATCGATTCTCTGATGCATCTTGAACTTCCTGCCGGTGTTGAGGTTGAAGTAAAAATGTAACATCTGCTTGAACATTTTAAATCATTGTTATATAATGCTATTTACATGTTAACTATCCTTTTGTTCGGGAAAGAAGGATTTTTTTGTAATCATAATTATGCCAGTATTTGTTTTAGGAAAAAAATCGGCTTCCTCCCAACAATTTGATAAAAATGGTGATAGAATTCCAACGACTTTCATTGATACGTCTTCTTGTCATCTAATCAGCGTTGTCACACCGGATAAACGGGGATATTTTTCCGTCAAACTTGGATTTGGCCAAACTAAAAATATTAAAAAACCAGTAAAAGGTGAATTAGAAAAGGCGGGGATAAAGACCCCGCTTCGTTTTTTAAGAGAGTTTCGACTTGAGGACTATAAAGATAAAGTTAAATTAATTGAAGAGGGAAATAAAAAAGGGCTTCAAATCGGGGAAGTCAAAATTTTTTCCGGAGATGTCATTAATCCAACTCTTTTAATCAAAAGCGGTGATTTAATAACAGTTTCGGGTATATCTAAGGGGAAAGGATTCCAAGGAGGAGTCAAACGCCATGGTTTTAAAGGAAGGTCACATACTCATGGAGCCTCCCGAGATGAAAGAGCTCCTGGATCAATCGGAATGACAACTACCCCAGGAAGAGTTTTTAAAGGAAAAAGAATGGCTGGTCGAATGGGAGGAGACAGGGTGACAATCAAAAATATTGAAGTAATTGAAGTGAAAGAAAATGGAATTTTGATAAAAGGATTGGTTGCCGGTGCAAAAGGCGGTTTATTGGAAATTAGAGGCTAAAAATATGGTTACAATAAAAAAAATAGAAAAAAAATCTAATTTATCTTTATCTATCTACGACATTGAAGGTAAAGAATTAAAAACAGTTGAACTTCCAAAAGAAGTTTTTGCCGTAACCAAAAATAATAGTTTATTAGCTCAAGCGGTCAGAGTTTACTTGGTAAATCAAAGACAGGGTAATGTTAAAGTAAAAACTCGAAGTGAAGTTATTGGATCAACTAGAAAAATTTATCGCCAAAAAGGAACAGGAAAAGCCAGACATGGTGCTATTAAAGCTCCAATTTTTGTTGGTGGAGGAGTTGCTCATGGACCAAAACAAAAGGACTACAATCTAAAATTCAATAAAAAAGAGAAAAAAATAGCTTTATATGGGGCCTTATCAATAAAATTAAAAGAAAAAAAGGTATTTGGTTTAGACGAAAAAGCACTAGTTATGAAACCAAAAACGAAAACAGTTGTTAACTTTCTTAAAAAATTAGAATTAATTGGTAAAAATAATCTCATGATTTTGAAAAAGATGGAAACAAATAATTTAGTTTTAGCAATGAGGAATATATCTAATTTAACATTTACTGATGTTAATTCGTTAAATCCTTATCTCGTGCTAAAAAGCAGTAGTTTAATTTTTGTTGAGAATTCTTTAGAAGTTTTTAAAGATAAACCAAAAAATGATAATAAATAAAGTTTTGATTAAACCAATTCTAACTGAAAAGGCAACTAATTTAGTTCAAAATAATGTTTATATGTTTGAAGTTGATTTAAAAGCTAATAAACACCAAGTAAAGCAGGCCTTAGAAACACTTTATAAAGTAAAAACAGGCGAAGTAAAAATAATGATAAGAAAAGGCAAAGAAAAAAAAGTTGGAAAAAAAGGATTATTAAAAAAAACCGCTGACAGAAAAATTGCTTTTGTTAAATTAATCGAGGGTAAAATCGATTTATTTCCTCAAAAATAATTATGAATAAAAAAATATTGTCAAAAAAAGTTAAGCCGGTAAAAAGTTTGATGCAAATTTTGAAGAAAAGATCAGGCCGTGATAATAGCGGTCAGATTTCTGTTCGCCATCAGGGCGGAAGACAGAAAAGATTTTACCGTACTATTGATTTTAAAAGAGATAAGCGGGATAGCGAGGCGGAAGTAATAAGAATTGAGAGGGACCCAAACAGAAATGTTTTTATTGCCCTGGTTAAATATAAAGACAATGAATTAAGATATATTCTTTGTCCTAATAAACTTGAAGTAGGGGATAAAATTATTGCCAGTGAAAATGCGGAAATAAAGAATGGAAATGCTTTACCATTAAAAAATATTCCGATTGGGACTTTAGTACATAATGTCGAACTTTATATTGGAAAAGGCGGACAGATGATCAGAAGCGCCGGAACGGCTGCATCAGTCATTGCTAAAGAAGATAAATATATTCATCTTAAATTGCCGTCTGGTGCAGTACAGAGATTTTTTAAAGATTGTTGGGCAACGATTGGTCAACTGGGAAATATAGAATTTAAAGATGAAATAATTGGGAGTGCCGGAAGAAAAAGATTAATGGGAGTGAGACCAACTGTGCGAGGAACGGCCCAAAACCCACGAAGTCATCCACATGGTGGTGGAGAAGGAAGATCAGGAGAGGGAATGCATCCAAAGACTCCCTGGGGGAAGTCCGCCCGCGGAACGAGGACTAGAAATAAAAATAAATGGAGTAAATCATTAGTTATAAAAAGACGTAGGAAATAATTATGGAAACAAAAGCGTATTTTGTCAATTTGCCAGTTTCACCGAAGAAAGCGCGTTTTTATTTGCCCGCAATTAAAAAATTGAAACCGGCTGAAAGCCTAGAATTTTTAATGTACGAAAATACCGATGCGTCAGAAATTTTATACAAAGCCATTAAGTCAGCAATTAGTAGCGCTAGACAGACATTGAAAGTAGAAGATAATCTGCTAAAATTTAAACTTCTCAGTGTTGAACAAGGGCAAAAATTAAAACGCTATAGACCGGGTTCTAGAGGAAATGCTAAGCCAATCAATAGAAGAATGAGCCACATTAAGATAATCCTTGAAGCAAGTAAATCAGTTAAATCAGTAAGGAAAATAGAAGCATCGAAATTAAAAATTGAAAAAACTAAAAAGTAAATGGGACAAAAAGTTCATCCAAGAGGGTTGCGTCTTGGGATAATATACAATTGGAATTCAAGATGGTTTTTTTCAAATAAAAGAGCCTTCAAGGATTCTTTGATATCAGATTTGAAAATAAGAAAAGTCTTAATGAATAAGTTAGCTTTTTCTTCGGTAACTCAAATAGATATTGAAAGAGCAATCAATAGGATTACTTTGATAATTTATGCTGTTAAAGTTGGCATGATAATTGGTCGGGGTGGAAAAGGGTTGGAAGAAATAAAACAGTTCGTCCTTGATAATTTGAAAAAAGGAGAAAAAGTAAAAGAATTAAAAATCGATATTAAAATCGAACCGGTAAAACAACCATTTTTGAATTCTTATTATGTAGCTCAACTAGTTGCGGAAAAATTAGTAAAAAATTTTCCACATCGTTCTACAGTTCACAATGCCATGAATAAAGTGATGGAAGCTGGAGCTAAAGGAGTCAAAATCCAACTAGGTGGAAGAGTCGGTGGAGCCGAAATATCAAGGCGAGAAAAATATTTCTTAGGATCAGTTCCAACATCAACGATTAGAGAAGACGTTGATCTGGCAAGATATCCGGCTCTGACAAGATCAGGATATGTAGGAGTTAAAGTATGGATATGTAAAAAATAAATATGTTGGCGCCAAAAAGACAAAAATATCGAAAACAATTTAGAGGTACATTTAGGAAAATTGCCGTTAAGGGTGATAAATTAAATTTTGGTTTTTATGGCCTAAAGGCAATGAAAAGTGCTTGGATAAAAGATCGCGAAATTGAATCGGCTCGAGTTATTTTTGCCCGGGGTACAAGAAAAAGTGGTAAGTATTGGTTTAGAATATTTCCGGATAAACCATTTACCAAAAAGCCACCAGAGGTAACAATGGGTTCAGGAAAAGGGGACGTGGCATATTTTGTAGCCAGTGTCACACCGGGAAGAATTTTATTTGAAATTGATGGATTATCAAAAGAAGAATCAATTAAGGTGTTAACTGATGTTGCATCTAAAATATCGGTAAAAACAAAAATTGTAAGTAAAGAAATATAAATTATTAAAATATTTATAGTGAGCGAAGTCGACCCATTCGATTAACACTCAGGGTCGTACTGAGTGAAATCGAAGTACGAACTATGAAAAAAATTACCAAAACATATAGTGAAAAGACCAGTAAAGAGCTGGTAAAAGAAGCTATTATAATAAGGGAAGAAATTGCTAAAATGCAGTTGTCTTTTAAAAGTAATCCTCCAAAGGATACCAATAGCCTAACAAAAAAAAGAAAGCAGTTAGCAGTTTTATTAACAGTCCTTGGCGAAAAAAAGGATACAAAATAATTATATGAAAAAAACACTGATTGGAAAAGTAGTTTCGATAAAAATGACAAAAACAGTCGTAGTCATGGTCGAAAGAAAGTTTCGACACCCTGTCTATCATAAAGTTATTATTCGACATAAAAAATATAAAGCTCACAATGAAAAATTAAGTTTACAAATGGGCGATGTGGTTAAAATTGAAGAAACAAAACCAATTTCAAAGGATAAGCACTTTAAGGTTATTGAAATTATTAATAAATAAATGTAGAGACGAGGCATGCCTCGTCTGTACAAAAATAAAAAATACATGTTGCAATTAAGATCGATGCTAAATGTGGCAGATAATTCTGGGGCAAAAATTGTTTCGATGATTGGAATGGCAAAAAAAGGTAATCGAAAATTTGCTTATTTGGGTGAAGTAATTAATGTTACTGTTAAGCAGGCGCAACCATTTGGTATGGTAAAACAAGGCGAAGTCCACTGTGCGGTTATTGTTAGGACAAGAAAAGAAGTAAGAAGAAAAGACGGTAGTTATATAAGATTTGATGAAAATGCTTGTGTAATACTCGCCAGCAAAGAAGTGAAGGATCCGAAGGGAACAAGAATTTTTGGTCCTATAGGAAAAGAAGTTAAAGAAAACGGTTTTTCGAAGATTGCCAGTCTGGCCGAGGAAATTTATTAAAAAAATATGAAAATCAAAAAAGGCGATAAAATAAAAATCACAATTGGTAAAGATAAAGGTAAGACTGGAGTGGTAGAAAAAGTTTATAAAAATTCTAATAAAGTATTGGTAACAGGAATGAATCTTTACAAAAGACATGTTAAGAAAAATGAAAAAATGCCACAGGGCGGAATTGTTGAAATACCAAGAGCAATAGATGTTTCAAAATTGAACCTCGTTTGTCCAAAATGTGGAAAAGTAGCTCGAGTCGGTTTTATTATTGAAAAAGGTAAAAAATTAAGAGTATGTAAAAAGTGTGATAGTAAGATATAAATTAGTTTATAAAGTTTTTAAAGTTCATAAAGTTTATAAAGATAAATATGAGTTTCAAAGATTATTACAATCAGGAAGTTGCTCCCAAGTTGACGAAAGAATTGGGTGTGAAGAATGTAATGGCTGTGCCTAAAATAATTAAAATCGCCATTAATGTTGGAGCAGGGGAAGCGGTAACTAATAAAAATGTCATTGAAAAAATTCAAGAGCAAATATCAACAATAGCAGGACAAAAATCAATAATTACTAAAGCAAGAACATCTGTTTCCGCGTTTAAAATCAGAAAAGGGTTGGCAATTGGAGTTAAGGTGACTCTGAGAGGAAACAGAATGTATCATTTTTTGGAAAAATTGATTAGAATAGTGATTCCTCGATTAAAAGATTTTCGAGGAATTCTTGATAGTAATATTGATCAAAACGGCAACCTCAATATAGGTTTTCCTGAACAAATAATATTTCCTGAAATAGATTTTGATAAAATTGATAAGATTAGAGGTTTACAAGTAACAGTAGTTACCAATGCAAAAAATAAAGAAAAAGGAAAAAAATTATTTGAAATGTTAGGCATTCCCTTTAAAAAATAATTATGGCAAAAACGTCGAGTGTAGTTAAATTTTTAAAAAAACAAAAATTTAAAGTAAGATTTCACAATCGTTGTTCTTTATGTGGAAGAGCGAGAGGATATATGCGAAGATTTGGATTATGCAGAATTTGTTTTAGGGAAAAAGCATTACAGGGAGATATTCCCGGAGTTAAAAAAATTTCACTATGAGTAGATCAAGAAAAAAAGGTCCATATATAGATGATAGATTAATGAAAAAAGTCCTTAAGCAAAAGGAAACTAATGATAATACAGCTATTAAAACCTGGTCACGGGCATGTCAGATTCCACCAGACTTTGTAGGGCATAAATTTGGAATTCACAATGGAAGGAAGTTTATAGAAGTTTCTATAACTGAAAACATGGTAGGACACAGATTAGGAGAATTTTCGATTACTCGAACATTCCGAAGCCATGGTAAAGTTACTAAAAAAGTTGTTGAGGCAACATAAAAATATGGAAAGTTCAATTATTGATCTAATTATCAGAATCAAAAACGGGTATATGGCGAAAAAAGAGACTATTGAGTCGCCCCATTCAAAATATAAAGAAGCCATTTTAAAAAAGTTACTAAGTTTAAAATTTATTGAAGGCTATACGGTCGAAGGTGAGGTCAAAAAAAATATAATCATCAATCTAATTTATGAAGAAGGTGCTCCAGCTATTGCCGATGTAAAAATTTATTCAAAACCAGGAATGAGATTGTATATATCTTATAAAAATTTGAAACCTGTTTTGAGCGGTTTCGGATATTCGATTCTTTCGACTTCAAAAGGTATTATGACAGATCGAGAGGCAAAAAAAGCGAAGTTGGGTGGAGAATTATTATTTAGTTTTTGGTAGTGAGCAAAGTCGAACTATGTCTAAAATAGGCGAAAAACCAATTATTCTATCAAACGCAGTAAACTTAACCATTGAAAATGGTAAGTTTTCTGTCAAGGGACCTCAAGGAGAAATGTCTTTTGATGTGCCTAATGAAATAACCTTAGTCAGAGAAGAAAATAATTTAACTATTAAAAGAAAAAACAATGAAAAAAAAGTCAGATCATTGCATGGTTTGTTTCGACAGTTAATAAGCAATGCGATATCAGGAGTGGAAAAACCTTGGGAGAAGAAATTAGAAGTAGTCGGAACCGGTTATACTGTAAAATTACAGGGTGAAGATTTAGTTTTCAAAATCGGGTATTCACATTTGGTCACTTTTAAAAAACAACCGGGAATAAAATATTTGGTCGAAGGAAATAATAAGGTAACTGTTGCGGGGCATGACAAACAATTAGTCGGACAAGTAGCTTATCAAATAAAGATGATCAGAAAACCTGATGTATATAAAGGAAAGGGAATTAGATATTTAGGAGAAAAATTAAGAATTAAACCGGGTAAAAAAGCCAAAGCCGCAGGAGCCGCAGCCTAAAAAAAATATGATCCTTCTATTAAATTTAGGATCATATTGAGAGGAACCGAAATATGACAAATATAAACTTCGATCGTAAATTAAGGAGAAAAAGAAGAGTTAGTGCGAACATTCATGGTACGAGTGATAGGCCGAGAATATCAGTTTTTCGATCAAGCAAGTATATTTATGCCCAAGCAATTGATGACGTGAACAGAAAAACGATTTTGTCTTTTTCTAATTCAGATCTCAAAAAAGAAGCTGATTTTAAAAAAAATAAAAAAGGCGAAGATTCAAAAAAGATTGGTATTGGGCTAGCGAAAAAACTTATTGAAAAAAAAATATCAGTTGGGGTATTTGATCGAGGATCTTATGCATATAATGGCCGAGTTAAGGCAATAGCGGAAGGATTAAGAGAAGGGGGGTTAAAAATATGATTAATAGATACAGACAAGAAGATAAGGAATTTCAAGAAAAAGTAGTTAAGATAAGAAGAGTTTCTAAGAAAACGACCGGTGGAAATTATGTAACTTTTTCTGCGTTAGTCGTCGTGGGAAACCGAAAAGGTAAAGTTGGTATTGGATTGGGTAGATCTTTAGAAGTGCCTCCAGCAATTCAAAAAGCCATTAGTTACGCAAAAAAACACATGATTAACGTGCCAATGAGAAACAAAACTATTCCTCATGAAGTCAGGGTAAAATTTAAAGCAGCTAGAATATTATTAAAACCGGCTCCAGAAGGCACAGGTTTAAAAGTTGGTAGCGTCACTCGTGTAATCTTGGATTTGGCTGGAGTAGAAAATGCCTCTGGAAAGATTATTGGTTCCAGAAATCAAATTGTTAATACTTATGCAGTTATGAAGGCTTTAAGCTTATTACGCACGAAATTTTAATTATAATATGACCCTTCGACTTATGCTCAGGGTCATAGTGAGTTTTATCGAACTATGAATAATTTTTTATCCAATTTGCCAAAAGTAAATATTAAAAAGAAAAAACGGCTTGGTCGGGGACTTGGTAGTGGAAAAGGCTCTAAGTCAGGGCGGGGAACGACCAGGCATCAAAAAGCTCGAGAAAGCATCCCTCTTCATTTTGAAGGTGGACAGGGAAGAATTGTTAAAAAATTTCCACTTTTACGAGGTAAAGGAAAGAACAATTCTATTAAACAGAAAGCTTTTGTAATTGATTTAGTATCCTTGAATAAGTTAAAAGATAACTCAATTGTTAACAGAGAAACACTAATCAAAGAAAATATAATTACTAAAGGAAATGAAAATTTACCGATAAAAATCTTAGCCAATGGTCAGTTGAAAAAAAAGTTGATTGTAAAACTACCTGTATCTAAAAAAGTTAAGGAGGCTGTCGAAAAACTCGGCGGTCAGGTTGAACTCTAAAAAATGATTAAAAAAATAATCGAAAAAATCAATATTCTTCTCAAGGATCCTGAGCTGAAGAAAAAACTTTTATTCACTTTATTTATCTTTTTAGCATTTAGATTTTTTGCATTTTTACCGGTTCCAGCAATTAACCTGGTAAAACTTCGAGATTTGTTTTCACAAAATCAATTTCTATCGCTCTTAGATATATTTTCCGGAGGAACTTTAATTAATTTTTCTGTTATGGCTTTAGGTTTAAATCCTTATATTAACGCCTCAATTGTTTTACAAATGTTAACAATGATGATTCCTCATTTAGAGAATTTGTCTAAAGAAGGGGAATATGGAAGAGCAAAAATAAATCAGTACACTCGAATGCTGACTGTTCCTTTAACAATAGTTCAGGCGATTGGTATATTTATGCTTCTTAAAAACCAAAAAGTAATTGGAGTTTTGAGTCCACTCGAGTTCTTTTCATTTATTGTCACTATGGTCGCCGGTACGTTTATTTTAGTTTGGTTTGGTGAGTTAATCTCCGAATTTGGTCTTGGAAATGGAATATCATTGTTAATTTTTGTTGGAATCGTTGGGCGACTTCATGTTTTACTTGGAAGGACTGCGACGATATTTAATCAAGAAATTATTTTTAATGTGATTATTTTTTTGGCCCTTTCCTTATTTGTTATCGCGGCTATTGTCTTTATTAACGAGGCGACGAGAAGAATTCCTGTACTTTATGCGAAAAGAATTAAAGGAAATCGTATGTATCAAGGAGCGACTAATTTTTTACCTTTAAAACTAAATCAGGCTGGTGTTATTCCAATTATATTTGCAGTCTCATTTGTTCTTTTTCCTCAATTAATTGGTAATTTTCTAAAATATGTAAAAAATCCTGCCTTAGCTAATATAGGCAACTTTCTTTCGACAGTTTTTTCATCAACAGGATTTTTTTATAATTTTTTCTATTTTTTTCTTGTAGTTGGTTTTACTTTTTTTTATACGATTATTGTTTTTAACCCGCAAAAAATTTCTGAAGAAATTCAAAAACAAGGAGGATTTATTCCTGGAATCCGTCCGGGTATTGCTACGAAAGAATATTTACAAAGAATTTTATATAGAATTACAACTGTTGGAGCCGTGTTTTTAGGTATTATTGCCGTTATGCCGGTGTTAGTTTCAAAAATAACAGGGATGACGAATTTAGTGATAGGAGGCACCGGTATTTTAATTGTTGTTTCCGTAATTTTGGAAACTTTCAAGAAGGTAGAATCTCAGTTAGTAATGAGGAATTATGATAGATTTGTAAAATAGTTCTTAAAGTTTATAAAGTTATAAAGTTCATAAAGTTAAAAATTAAATAAAAAAATATGGCTAAAAAAGGTTCAAGAATCGATGTTGGTCTGGTCTGCGGAGTATGTGAATCTGTTAATTACGTGGTTGAAAAAAATAAAGTCAATACAACAGGTAGTCTAAAGCTGAATAAATTTTGTCAAAAATGTCGAAAGCATACAGCTCATAAAGAAAAAAAGAAGTTAGATTAAAATTATATGAAGCTCGTTCTTATTGGTATTCAAGGATCTGGTAAATCAACTCAAGGAAATTTATTATCTAAACAGTTAAAATTACCATATCTTTCAACAGGTCATATCTTTAGGGAAATTGCCAAAGAAAAGACACAATTAGGCCGGTATATAAAAGAAACGGTTAACTCCGGACTCCTTGTTCCCGACGAAAAAACAATTGAAATAGTTAATTCTTATCTAACACGCCCAGAATATAAAAAGGGATATATCTTGGACGGATTTCCCAGAACCCTGGAACAGGTAAAAGAATTTAAAAATAATGTCGATAAAATAATCTATCTTGATATTTCTCAAAAAGAAGCTATTTGGAGGTTGTTCCATCGGGATGACAATACAAGAAGTGACGAAACTTTGCCAGCCTTAAAAAAAAGAATTACTTTATTCTATAAATTTACTGAACCGGTAATTGGATATTACAGAAAAGAAGGTAAGTTGATTGACATTGATGGAACGATGAAAATTGAAGAAGTCAATGAAGAGATTCTTAAAGGTTTAGGTAAACAACTTATTAAAAATCAAGTAACAAATTGGAAAAGGAAACAAAAAACCATAATTGCCATTGTTGGTTTACCCGGGAGCGGAAAGACGGATGCAGGTGCTTTTTTTAAAAGTAAAAACTTAACTGTTATTTCTTTTGGTAAAATTGTTATTGACCATATTAATCAAAATAACTTACCTCACAGTGAACAAGTTCACAAAAAAGTTAGGGAAGAATTAAGAGTAAAGCATGGAAAGGAAGCCATAGCAGTTTTAAACGCTAATAAGATTAAAGAAGCTTTAATAAATAATCAGATAATTATTATTGAAGGAATGCGTTCATGGGAAGAATATTTATATTTAAAAAAACAATTTCCGGAAGTTAATTTAGCTATCGTTTGTATATACTCTGAAAAACTGCTTCGATATAAAAGAATTTCAAAAAGAAATAATAGGTCTGAACATTACGGTGAAGAACGAGACATTAATGAAATAGTCGGAATTAACATGGGTCCAACCATTGCTTATGCAGACCATGTGATTAAAAATAATTATTCTAAAGAAGAATTTTATGACAAATTAGAATTAACATATCGAACAATTTATTTTTCATAAATGGTGAATCTAAAGTCGACCCAGGAAATTATAATAATGACAGAAGGCGGTAGAAAATTAAAGAATGTTGTTGAAGACTTGTTACCATTAATCAGAGCAGGAATTACTACTAAAGAAATAGATGATAGAGCTGAGGAATTAATAAAGAAACAAGGAGGCGAATCATCTTTTAAAACTGTTCCCGGATATTTATTTAGTATTTGTTCTCCTGTTAATGAGCAAGTAGTCCATACAAAACCTAGTAGTCGCGTTTTGAATTCAGGAGATGTCTTAACTTTAGATATTGGAATGTTGTATAAAGGTTGGCATACTGACTATGCAATAACTAAAGTAGTTGGAGAAAGCAAAGATGTAACAGTTAATAAATTTCTAAAAATAGGAGAAGATACTCTTTATTTAGCCATTAAAGAAGCAAAAATAGGGAATAGACTCGGGATAATTTCTAAAGTAATAGAAAGAGAAATTACCGGTAACGGATATTTTATTATAAAAGAGTTAACTGGTCATGGAATTGGAAAAAAATTACACGAAGATCCATATGTATTCGGTTTTGTAGATAAACCAATAAATAAATCTTTACTGATAAAAAAAGGTTTAGTAATAGCAATAGAAATTATTTATGCAATGGGGACCGGTGTTATGATCTATGAAAAGGACAATTGGTCAGTCATTACTAAAGATCGAAGTATATCAGCCTGTTTTGAACACACAATAGCTGTTACCGATCAGGGACCAATAATTTTGACATGAATATATAATTATTTTATGTTAAAATATAGACTTTATG
>CAYHOJ010000020.1:0-12005 GCA_964358305.1 uncultured Gammaproteobacteria bacterium
TTGATCGCTTTGATGTTTTTGTCAACGTTGTTGGTGGCGTCTCAATTAAATCAACCGGGGCTGATCTTGGCTTTATTGCATCATTAATTTCATCATTCAAAAATATTGCCCTACCAGCCAATTCTCTCTTCGTCGGCGAAGTAGGACTTCTTGGGGAAATTCGCACTTCCTTTCTTGAGGAAAAAATAATTGAAGAATCAAAGAGGTTAGGATTTAAAAAGATTTATTCTTCAAAATTAATTAAGAACGTAAAAGATTTCTCCAAACAGATCTAATAATTCAAACTTGTCATCCCCTCGAAGGAGGGGATCCAGACTATAGTTACCTTAAATGTATATTTAGCTTGGATTCCCGCCTACGCGGGAATGACAAACACATAGTTTAACTATTGAATTGATTATGGTGTCTTTTTAATAAAAGTTTTTTCGACAACAGCTTTCTTTCCATTAGCTCCAACAAGATTTATGATCAATTTATTTTCGCCTTCATTAAGTGAATATTCATAAGTAAATACTCCTTTCTTATTTTGATAAATTCTTTCCCCAGAAATTGTAACACTCGTATCTTTCTCAGTTTTTCCAGTAATTCTTACATTTTTTTCTACAGAAAAATTTGTTTTTGTTGGAGATAAAATAACTACACCTGGTGGCGAAAAATATGTTTTTAATTGAAAAATAAAATATATTACAAAAAATAAAGCAAAAATTATTAAGCCAAATTTAAAAAATATTTTTGTTTCTGAAGTAAAATACCCGCTGGAAACTTTTCTCTTAAATTTTACTTCTTCTTTCCTCTCATAATCACGTCTGAAAAAAGCTAAAACTTTTTTATGATCAAGGTTTAAAACTCTTGAATAGTTTTTAAGAATTCCTGTTATATATATTTTTGACGAGAAGTAATTCCAATTTTCGTCTTCAATTGCTTTTAAGTATTTTTCTCTTACTTTTATTTGTTTTTCAATATCGATGAGAAGTAAGCCTTTCTTTTCTCTTTCTTTTTTAAAAATTGTGCCGACGGAGAGCATTTTTAAAAATTATAAATAATAAATCTCAAATAACAAATAAATAATAAATATTAAAAAATAAATTTTAAACAGTTTGATATTTAGAATTTAAGATTTATTTGTGACTTGGTATTTAAAATTTAGAATTTAAGTAAAGTATTTGGATTTTTATACACGTCCAGTATACTCTCCTGTCTCCGGATTAATGCTGATCGTTTCCCCGACTTTTACAAATATTGGAACCATAACTGTGGCACCAGTTTCAACTTTAACCGGCTTTTTAGCTCCAGAAACAGTGTCGCCTTTAGCTGCATCATCTGCCTCAACTATTTTTAGTCTGACGCTCATCGGCGGACGAATCGTCAAGGGTTTATCGTTGTACATATATACAAACATTTTCTCTCCCTCTTTAAAAAATCTGGAAATATCTCCAACGACTGAAATTGGTAGAGCTGACTGATTAAACGTCCTTTCATCCATAAAATATAAATTTTCTTGGTCTTTATAAATATATTGCATATCTACTGAAGTGACGTCTAATACTTCCACTTGTTCATTGGATTTATAAGCATATTCTACATTTTTAGCTGATACCAGGTTCTTTAATCTCGCTTTCATCAGTGCCGATCCTTTACCCGGGGAATAAAAATCAGCTTTCTGGACCTGACAAATCTCTCCCTGAAAAAAAACAAACTCTCCTTTTTTTAAGTTGCCAGCATTTACGCGCATATATTAAGAAAATTTAAAAAACGAAGATATCTCCCGCTTAGCGGGACGGTATCGAGTTTTTTTAACTAATATTAATCAACTTTAATTGATCAATTGAATCTAGACTAGCAAAAATCATCATCAACCTTTCGAAGCCTATTCCTGCTCCAGTGCAAAAAGGCAAACCACATTTTAATGCTTTGATGAAGTCTTTGTCAATCGTATGATTAATCATTTTGTTTTGTTTTCTTTTTTTTGATTCAGAAATAAATCTTTTTCTTTGCTCTTGATAATCATTTAATTCGGTGCAAAAACCACCGACTTCAAGTCCGTTTATATAAAATTCACATCTTTGAGCGGTCAAACCATCTTCGTTTAATTTGGCTAGTGAAGCCATCTGCTTTGGATAATCGTAAAGTAAGGTCGAATAACCACGAATTCCGAGCTTTGGCTCTATTTCGGTTGCCAATATTTGGGAAAACAGATCTTCATAGGTGGTCTTTTCAATGTTGTATCCTTTTTCTTTTGCTTTGTTAAAAAATAATTTTTCATTAAATAATTCTTCTTCTTTTATTCTCGCAAACTTTTCAAACGCTTGTGCTACTGACATTTTTTCCCATTTCTGGAATGATATTTTTGATTTTTGCTTTGTCATTTTGATCTTTGATATTTGATCTTTGATATTTTTCAATAAACACAACACTTCGTCCGCCATCTCTAAATAATTTACCCCCAACTTATAGAATTCCAACATCGTAAACTCAGGACTATGCCAATCCGAATTTGGCTCACTGTTTCTGTAAGCTTTGCCAAGATAGTAACAATTACCGATGCCTCCAACTAATAGCCTTTTCAAAAATATCTCTGGTGATGGCGTTAGATATAATTTTTCTTTTTTATTAAAATAATTAAACTCTGTTTCAAAGATTTCAAGATAAGATTCAGGGATAAGTGCTGGAGACAAAACCGGCAGATCAATTTTCAAATAATTATTCTTCTTCATAAACTCATGGACCGCTTTTTCAACTTGGAGATAGATTTTGTAATTTTCTAAATTATTTACGGTTGTCTGTATTTTCATGGATAGATTATACATTATGTTAATTGTTACACCGTAACATTAGGGTGTAGCATTTTCTTCGGCGCCCCTTGACAAGTAGTAGTAGTAGAATGTCTTCGTATGGCAGAACAGATAACAATTACATCTCATTTAAAAAGAGTTCCGGGTTTACCGGGTCAAACGGCTTGTATTCTTTATAAAAGAACAGGTGAAGCAACCTCTGGGTTTGGCTTAATCGCTGAAGATGGTTCATATACTCCTCATGATTTAGTAAGAGCACTAAACTTTTATATGACACATAAAGAGTTTGATGGAGCTTTAGTTGAGGTTTCTGCTGCAACTGCGGCACTATTAACTATTGCAAAAACTCCAAAAGATTACATAGGCGAATTTCCTAAATCTTTACTTAAAAAAAAGTAATCTAAATATTTTTAAATTTCTCCCTCCAACTCCTTCAATAATTCTTTTGCTCTTCCAGACACGCGTGATGGAGTATTGATTTTGTAGACAACGTATTGATCTCCCTTGCGATTTGATTGAGGATAAGGAACCCCTTGATCGTGCAACTTAACAGTTGTTCCCGACTGCGTCCCCGATCTTATTTTTAACTTAATTGTCCCATTAACAGTTGGAATTTCGACGACTCCGCCAAGAACTGCTAAAGAATAAGAAATTTCTTTTTCAAAATATATATCCTGACCTTTTCTAGTAAAATATGGATGAGATTTTACTTTCACCTGCAAATCAAAATCAGAAAATCTGATTGTCATGTTGTTGTCTACACCTGCTGGAATCTGAAATGATTTTTCTTCACCTTTGACAATCATCGTTTTTTTAACTCCATTGACGGCTTCTTCAAAAGTCAGTGTAATTTCATATACATCGCGTCGATGTTGGCGTCTGCCACCTCGGGAAAATGGCGATTGAAATCCAAAAAATTGCTCAAATATTTCAAAAGGATCGGAGAATCCGCCAAAGTCAACCCCCTCAAATCCCTGACTCGAAAATCCGCCAAATCCACCGAAAGGATTTGATTGGTCGGAATAACCGGCTCCAGAATTACCCGGACCTCCGCGATTAAAAGCGCTTTCTCCATACTGATCATACATCTCTTTCTTTTTCGGGTCAGAAAGAACTTCGTAGGCTTTTGTAACATCTTTAAATTTACCAGAAGCTTCTGTTGTTTTATTTCTATCCGGATGCCACTTAAGAGCCTGACGACGATAGGCCGTTTTTATTTCCTGCTCAGAAGCACCTTTTGTAACACCGAGAGTTTCGTAATAATCACTCATAATACAAAAAATTCCAATAACCAATAAAACAAGTATTCCAAACAATGTAATTTGTTTGTTTCTTGTAATTTGGTTATTGGTTATTAATTAACAACCTCGCCTTCCTCCACTTTCCCTTTCTTCTCTTCTTTTTTCTCATCTTCTGGTTTTTTTTCTTCTGGTTTAGCCTTCTCTTTGTTATACATTGCCTGACCAATTTTTGAAAGCTCGTCAGAAAGATCTTTTGTTTTGGACTCTATTTCATCTTTCGTTCCTTTTTCGATCTTTTCTTTCAATTCTTTAATCTTTTTCTCAACATTTTCTTTGACAGTTTTATCAACCTTATCTCCACCATCTCTCAAAGATTTTTCCGAAACATAGATCATGTTATCAGCTTTATTTCTCACTTCAATCTTTTCTTTTTCTTCTTTATCTTTGTCAGCGTTTTTCTCCGCCTCTTCTCTCATCTTTTCAATTTCATCTTTGGTCAGACCTGTTGATCCGGTGATTTTGATCGCCTGGGATTTACCGGTCGCTTTATCTTTGGCCGTGACTGTCAAAATTCCATTGGCATCCAGATCAAAAGAGACCTCAATTTGGGGCACTCCACGTGGAGCTGGTGGAATTCCGTCTAAAGTAAATCTCCCTAAAGATTTATTATCTCGGGCTAAAGGTCTTTCACCCTGCATGATATGGATCTCTACCTGAGTTTGGTTGTCTCCAGCGGTTGAAAATACTTCCGCTTTAGAATTTGGGACTGTTGTATTCTTCTGGATTAATGGTGTCATCACACCGCCCAATGTTTCAAGTCCAAGGGTCAAAGGTGTAACATCAAGTAACACAACGTCCTTCGTTTCACCAGTCAAAACACCTCCCTGAATTGCCGCTCCAAGGGCGACCACTTCATCAGGATTGACGGAACGGTTTGGTTCCTTGCCAAAAAATTCCTTTACCTTTTCGATTACTTTTGGCATTCTCGTCATACCTCCAACTAAAACTACTTCATTGATCTTGGAAACGTCAACTTTTGCATCTTTCAAACAGGCTTTAACTGGTCCAAAAGTTTTTTCAATTAACTCACCAATTAATGACTCGAGCTTAGCTCGATTTAACTTCATTACCAAATGTGATGGTTGACCGTCTTTAACGGTAACAAAGGGTAAATTAACTTCTGCTTCTTTCGAAGTAGATAGTTCAATCTTGGCTTTCTCAGCTGCATCACGTAAACGCTGAAGAGCTTGCGGATCGCGTCTTAGGTCGACTCCATTCTCTTTTTTGAATTCATCAGCAATATAATCCAAGATGACTTTATCAAAATCGTCTCCACCCAAATGAGTATCACCGTTGGTTGCTTTGACATGAAAAACGCCTTCGCCCAACTCAAGGACGGTTATATCAAAAGTTCCTCCACCTAAATCATAAACAGCAATTGTGTGGCTGTGCTTTTTATCCAAGCCGTAAGCCAAAGCGGCCGCAGTTGGTTCATTGATAATTCTGACTACTTCCAGTCCGGCAATTTCACCGGCTTGTTTAGTCGCCTGACGTTGAGCATCATCAAAATATGCAGGAACAGTAATAACTGCTTTTTCAACTTTTTCGCCTAAATGAGCTTCCGCATCAACTTTAATTTTTTGCAAAATCATTGCCGAAATCTCTTGAGGAGTATATGTTTTTCCTTCTATTTCAACGTCGGCCATTTCGTCGCGTCCTTGAACAATTTTATACGGCAGCCATTTGGCATCAATCTTGACTGACTCGTCACTAAATCTTCTACCCATTAATCTCTTAATTGAGAAAACTGTATTTTTTGGATTAACGACCATCTGACGTTTAGCTACATCTCCAACAATCCTTTTTACCGGATCAACGACCGATGGAATCGTGTTTCTTCCTTCTTGAGAAAAGATAACTTTTGGTTTTCCTCCCTCCATTACCGCCACACATGAATTTGTTGTACCAAGATCAATCCCTATTATTTTAGCCATATTTTTTTATAATATTAAACTTTTAATAATTTTAAAACCTTAACCTGTGCAACTCTAATAATTTTATCTTCAAATTTATAACCTTTTCTTAAAATCTCTACAACTTTATTTTCTTCTTTTCCTGGAATAATATCAATTGCTTCTGATGAAACAGGATCAAAATCCTTATTAAGAACATTTATTTCTTCCAACCCTGCTTCTTTTAAAATCTGTAAAAAATGATCTTTTGAAATTTTCAAGCCCGGGTCCTTGACAAATACTTCTGCTTTTTCTAGATTGTCTAAAAACGGCAGTATCTTAACCAATAAATTCTTATTGGCCATCTTCATTAATTCAAATCTTTCTTCCCCGACCCTTTTTTCCAAATTCTGATAGTCGGCAATCGCTCTTAAATATTTATTTTTAAATTCATCGACTTGCTGTTTTAATGAAACAATTTCCAACTGTACTTTTTCAAGCTCAAGTTTCTTGCTTAAATCTTCCGCTTCTGGTTTAACTGTTTTCTTCTGATCTGTTTTTGTTTTTTTATTATCCATAATTCTTAATTATTAATTCTTAACTTTTAATTTTTTTTCTAATCCCTAACCGTCTAACTGTCTCATCCCTATCACAACGCCTGTTCTTTTACAATTTCACCTAATAATCCGGAAAAATATCTTACTTGAGGAATAACAGCCTCATAAGACATTCTTTTTGGACCAATTACACCTATGATTCCTTTAATTTTTGTCCCTTCAAATTCACCAAAGACACTGGCGCAACAATCAAAGGCTGGATCGTGGAAATCTTCTTCGCCTAACATATAGTATATTTCGTCTTCCAGTGAAAACATATCGTTTAATATCTTTTCCCAAAAAGCTACTTCGTCTAATCTACCAAACAAAGATCGGGAAAGATTTATGTCCAAAAATTCCGGCTCATTAAGTAAATTTGCCATACCGGAATAATAAACATCGCCTAAATTTGTGGTCACTAAAGAAAGTAATCCTGTTTTTTGTGAAAGTACTTTAGTTGCTTGTGAAAGTAAGCGATGAGCTTCCTTTCTTTCATCCCAAACACTATTTTTGTATGAGACTTCGTCAATAGTCGACATTTCCTTTTGCTTCATCAGATGTTTTATATAAAATCTAAAGCCTTTAGCTGATGGGATCCGGCCGGATGAAAAATGAGTTTTTTTAAGATAATCTTTTTTTGCTAACTCAACCATTTCGTTACGGATAGTCGCCGGTGAAACTCCCAGTTTATATTTTTTTTCCAAAATCTCACTTCCAACGGCCGCACCGGTCTCGGTATACTCATGAATAATTACCTTCAAAATATCAATCTGTCTTTGCGTCAAATCTTCCATATTTAGCAAATATACATAACGTCTGCTAAAAAGTCAAGAGGAATTTAAGTAAGAACCCAAGCAGCTATTCCTAAAGCAGCTATTAATGGTAATGCCAAAGCCGTACTTACAGGAATTCCAAACTTCATTTCACTACCTTTTTTAAAACCAATATATTGAAATTCCCTTTCTTTACTAAAAGGAATTCCCCAGTCTCCTTCTGCAGCGAAAGCCTTTTTTTTTACTTTTGCTAAACCAAAACTTACTCCTTCAAATATTGACATACGAGATAATTATATTTCTTCTTTTTCTCCCTGTCAAACGATTATACAACTTCAACAGTCTAAATCATGGAATGATGTCATCCCCTTGAAGAAGGGGATCCAGACTACAATTACTTTGTATAATGAAAACATGAATCTTAAACTCGGTGCGCATCAGTCAATTTCCGGCGGATATACTGAAGCTTTAAAAAGGATCAGAAATATTGGCGGCAATTGTCTACAAATTTTTTCCTCTTCACCCCAGGGGTGGAACTTTGCCAAGCCAATTGAAGTAGAAATTAAAGAATTTAGAATCCAGAGTTCAGAATTATCAATACAACCAATTTATTTTCATGCAACATACCTGATAAACCTTGCAGACGACAGTCGCATTGGTCACATGTCTAAGATGTCTTTGATAAGTGAATTAAATTTGGCGCCAAAATTAGGAATTAAAGGTTCAATTATTCACTTAGGTTCTTATAAGTTACCACTCTTGGACGGCCGCATCGAAGTTGTACCTATCCAGCCTAAATATCAGACGTTGATAAAGAATATTAGCGAAATTCTTGATAAAACCCCAAAGGAATCTTTATTTATTATTGAAAACTCTGGTAATAGAAAAATCGGGCAAACGTTGGAAGAAATCTCTCAAATAGTTAAAGATGTTAACAACCCTCGAGTTAGACTTTGTTTTGATACTTGTCACCTATTTTCTAACGGATATAAATTTGATTCAAGCAGCGAACTTGATGTCTTTCTTGATAAACTTGAAAAACTTAATCTACTTGACAAACTCGAGCTCTGGCATGTGAATGACAGCCGAGATGAATTTGACTCAGGCCACGACCGCCATGATAATATTGGACAAGGAAAAATGAACATTGGCGAGTTTAAAACTTTATTAAATCACCCACAAACAAAAAACTTTCCTTTTATAATCGAAACTCCAGGATTTGATGGCAATGGTCCTGATAAAAAAAATCTCGATATTTTAAAATCCTTCGTTGGTATATAATTTCTACATGATTAAACTACCAAAAGAAGTAATTGTGTTGATGGATAAATTTAAAGAAAATAAATTTCAAATTTATGTTGTTGGAGGTGCCGTTCGTGACGCACTTTTAGGTAAGCAGGTTGATAACTGGGATTTCACAACCAACACAACGCCGGAACAAATCCAAAAATTATTCCCTGATGCCTTTTATAATAATATTTATGGAACAGTCAGTATTCCTCAAGATAAAGTAGTTTTTGAAATCACCCCATTTCGTACAGAATCAAATTATTCCGACTCACGTCATCCGGAAAAAATAGAATGGGCAAAAACTATTGAAGAGGATCTTTCACGAAGAGATTTTACAATTAACGCCATGGCTTTTGATGGGTCAATAATTATTGACCCCTATAAAGGTCAAGATGATTTAAAAAACAAATTAATTAAGGCCGTCGGTGATCCGGACGTCCGCTTTAAAGAAGATTCTCTGCGTTTACTTCGTGCCGTTCGATTTACTTCTAAACTAGGATTTCTTATTGAAGAAAGTACAAAAAATTCTATTCAAAAAAATGCAAGTTTGATTACTAAAATTTCCGCTGAAAGAATTAGAGATGAATTTTTAAAGATTTTAAGTGGTGATCATCCATCTGAAGGGATTCTTTTTCTAAAAAGCACCGGACTACTTTCATACATTTTACCCGAGGTTGATGTTTGTTTTACCATCCCCCAAAAAAGCCCTAAGCGCCATCATATTTATGATGTTGGCACCCATTTAGTGATGGCCTTAAAAAATTGTTCCTCGATTGATCCAATCACCAGGTTTGCCACATTAATTCATGATATTGGCAAGGCAAAAACTTTTCACAAAGACGAAAAAACTGATTTAATTACTTTTTATAATCACGAAGTTGTTGGTAAAAGGCAAGCAGAAAAAATTGCCGATCGGTTTAAATTATCAAATAAGCAAAAAGACAAACTTGTCACGCTTGTTGCCGAACATCAGTTCACAGTTTCCGAAGATCAAACTGACAAAGCTGTACGAAGATTTATCCGGGCAGTCACAAAAGAATACTTAAACGATATGCTGGATTTGCGGACAGCGGACCGAATTGGTTCAGGTGCTACTCCAACTTCCTGGCGAACCGAACTATTTAAAAAACGTCTGGAAGAAGTCCAAAAACAACCATTTCAGATTAAAGACTTAAAGATTGATGGAAATGATGTGATGAAAATATTAAAAATAAAACCCGGTCCAAAAATAGGCGAAGTATTAAAAAATCTTTTTGATCAGGTTGTTGAAGGAAAAATAAAAAATGAAAAACAAGCTCTTCTTGATCACATCACTTTAATTAATTAAAGTGTTTTATTTCTTCTTCGATCATTGTATCTTCTCCATGCCCTGGATATATAACCGTTCCCTTCGGGAGCTTAAATATCTTTTTTAAAGATTTTTTTAGATCGTCTTTACTGCTGTATGATAAATCTGTCCGGCCAATCCCCTCTTTAAATAAAGTGTCACCGGTGAATAAAGCATTTTCATCTTTAAAATAAACTGAACAACTTCCCGGAGTATGTCCCGGTGTTTTTATAATTCGTAATTCATAATCCGTAATTGAAAAATTGTTTGTAATAAATTCTATATTTTTCGGTTTAATAAAATGCGGGTCATAACCCAAAAAATATTTAGCTGTTTCATTCAATCTATCAATCAAAAACTGGTCTTTTTTAAAAATATACAGAGGAACGTTTAGAGATAACTGAATCTCTCCCACTGCTCCCACATGATCGAAGTGTCCGTGAGTTGCTAACATTCCAACTAATTTTAATTGCTGTCTTTGCAGTTCTTCAAGAATAAACGGAGCATCGTCGGCCGGATCAACGATCAAACCGTTTTGACCATCAATCAAGAAATAGCAATTCGCCTGTAATTGACCTAAAGAATATTTAATAATTTTCATTTTTATTTATAAATGTTGCCTCTAAAACCAATCGCTCTGACCTTAATAATTTTATTTTTAATATCTGGTAAATAGACTATTCTTAACGGTGGAATTTTGATTCGATAATATCCTTGAAATTCACCGTGCATTTTCGATCCTAAAAAAGGATTATATTCCAATAAATGAAGATTTTTCAGTATTTTTTCCTGAATATTTTTGTCAAACTTTCTTAATTCTTTTTTTGCCCGATTTTCGAGGACGACTAGATACATAAGTGCCTTTAACATCAGATAATAATCTATATTTTCCAATCTTTAATTCTCTTTCCACTTCATCTAAAGTTTGATATTTTCCTTCTTTAAAATTTTTATCTGATTCTTTGATTGATTCCATTAAATCTTTATCTGACAATGTTTCAAGTGTTGCCATCCAACCGTCATAATCGTCTTTATTCATCACAACAACTTCAGGAATCCCCTTTACCGTAATACTAATAGGGTATGGACTGTTTTTTACTTTAGCAAGCAAATTAAAAAAATTATTTCTTGCATTTGTAGCCGTTATAAACAAATCAGTTGTTTTCATAATAAATACCTCTGTACATTATTATGTACAACATAAATGGTTTTGTCAAGTGATTTTATTTATGACTTAAGCCACTCAACATAGTCACAACCTCCTGGTGTTTTTGTGGCCGGATCCCAAGTGGCTGTCGAACATTTTTTTAGTTTTTTTCCGGAAGCTGTTGTAAAGAGAACTAATTTTGCTTCACATTTTGGACAATCTTCTTCTAGTTGTTCAGTGGTTCCTTTTATCCACTCAATATAGTCGCATCCTCCAGCTGTTTTTGTAGTTGCGTCCCAGGTCGCCGTTGAACATTTCTTCATTTTTTTACCCATTCTAGTTACGGCAAGGATTAAAGGTGCTCCACATTTTGGACATTTTTCATCTAAGGTGACAGGTTCAACTTCTAACCACTTTACATAGACGCATCCATCGATTGTGTGAGTCTCTGGGTTCCAACTTCCCTTTGAGCAACGCTGTAATTTCTTACCCGACTTTGTTTCAAAAACTTCGCCTAATGGCGAACCACACTTTGGACAGATTTCTGAACCTTTCTCCGAAGCCTTAGTATTCATATAAGATTTATAAAAAATTATAATTTAATTGTACGGAACAAAAATTTTTGTTCCCTACGTTTTCTTTTTCTTTTCTAGCCAAACCAAAATCGGCGTCGCCACAAATGGCGAAGAATAAGTGCCGGTAATTGTTCCGATTAGCAATGTTATGATAAAAAATCTAATCGTTGATCCGCCCATAGTGGTCAACGCTAACAACATGAAAACAATTGTCATCGAATTATTAAGAGAACGAATCATTGTCTCAGTCAGTGCCCGATTGGAAGCCGACTCAATTTCTAAAGTTTCTTGCTCGTTACGATACTCGCGAAT
>CAYHOJ010000021.1:0-11599 GCA_964358305.1 uncultured Gammaproteobacteria bacterium
TAATATCATAATTCAAATTTTTTAAGCGAAATCTTAAGGCGGCCCGACCAGATCTAGCTGTCAAAACAATCTTTGATTTATCAATTCCGACGTCTCGAGGGTCAATAATCTCATAATTTTCTCTCTGTTTGATAATACCGTCCTGATGAATTCCTGAAGAATGAGCAAAAGCATTTTCTCCAACAATTGCCTTATTTTTTTGGACGGGCATTCTCATCATTTTAGATATCTTTTGACTCATTTCATAGATTTCTTTTGTTTTAATCCCAGTTTCTAAACCCAGCTTCTTGTGTGTCTTTAGGATCATAACAATTTCTTCCATAGAAGTGTTACCAGCCCTTTCTCCAATACCGTTCACTGTGACTTCAATTTGACGAGCGCCATTCGTAATTCCTGCCAAAGTATTGGCGGTGGCAAGTCCCAAATCATTATGGCAATGAACAGCAATAATCGCTTTGTTAATATTTTTAACATTTTCAAAAAGAAATTTAATTTTATTTCCAAAATCATTAGGTAAGCAATATCCGGTTGTATCAGGAATATTAACAACGGTAGCTCCAGCCTTAATAACTTCTTCAACCATTTTGGCTAAAAAGATTGGATCGGCCCGGCCGGCATCTTCAGCATAAAATTCAATATCATCAACAAATTTTTTGGCATATTTGACTGCCTGAACTCCTATTTCTAGTATTTTTTCTCTAGTCGAATTGAATTTGTATTTAATATGAATGTCCGAAGATCCAATTCCAGTATGAATGCGTTTCCTTTTGGCGAATCTTAAAGCTTCTGACGTAGCATCAATATCTTCTTTTTTAGCACGAGTTAATCCACAGATAATTGAGTTTTTTATAGCCTTGGAAATCTCTTCAACTGATTTAAAATCACCAGGGGAGGATATAGGAAATCCGGCTTCAATGACATCAACTCCCATCTTTTCCAATTCACGGGCGATTTCGACCTTTTCGATTGTATTTAATTGACAACCTGGGACCTGTTCACCGTCGCGCAATGTGGTATCAAAAACAAAAATTTTGTTATTCATAAAAAATCCCGCCTCTCGGCGGGTCTTTGTTTGGCTTTTATGCCAAATAATTAAGCTCCCGCCCGGGTCGGGGTAAGGAGCAATAATGAATTTGATATAGAAAAAATTTTCATATTAGAAAACTAATTATAGCAAATATTTTTGAAATACAAATGATACAAATGAAAATTATTTTGTAGATTTTCTGAAAACAATTATTGCTAAGAAAATCGTTATTAAAACAAGAGCGGTGGATATTTGAACGTTTGTATTAAGTGTCCAAAAATCAGGATTATTCATAAAATTATTTTTTCAAACTTATAACTTATAAACAAAAAAAGGATACCAAAAAATAAATTATAAATCAAAGCAAGAACATCTCTGATAGAAGCAATTGATACTGTACTTGATGCTATAAAAACAACACCAAACCAACCAGCCGAAAGATTGGCGGATATGGCTGAAAGGGTTCGGAAAAAAGCTCTTTTATCTTTTTTACTTAACATTTTTTGATGTTATTATTAAATAATTATTTTGTCCACCGCTTATAACCTACAAAAATACGAAAATAGGGCGTAGAAACAAGATAAAAATGACGATAGATACAAGGTAATTTTAGTCTGGATTCCCGCCTCCGCGGGAATGACAATCTATATAAATTATCCCAACCGGCTTATTCAAAATAGGACGTTTCTATATTAGTGTAATAAATCCTATTCTGACAATCAATATATTGCTAAATTATGTTAAAATATCATTTTAAATTAATTTAAAGAATACATAACTTTATGAAAAAACCAACGCGAGTATTTACTTATCCAAATAATGGAGGCCATATGTGTAAGGATGGAAAAATTAGGGCTGCCGTTTGGGGTGTAGAAATATTGAACGATGAAGGGGGGGGCACTGCCGAAGAAATAAAAGCGAAGGCAGATAGAGGACAATGGGCCTTAGATCGAAGAGCAGATACGAACAAGGCAAATCTAATTGCTAATATTGTTTGGGCATTATTTAAGAGAAACGAACTTGAGGAATATGTAAATAAGGAAGGGGAATTTTTAGATGGAAATGGAAGATTGACAAGTTTATCTGAACATGAGGAAACAGCTAACAGATTCAAAAAGAAATAAGACTATTTCCTTATTTCAAACCCATCAAACATCTCCTTCGGTTCTTGAGAGAAGATTTGGACATCAGAAACATGAGAAACAGGTGGGCCTTTTTTTATTAATTCAATTATTTGCTTAATTTTTTCTTCCTCTCCTTGTATTTGAGCCTCAACGAAGTTTTCGTCATTATTTATTACCCATCCTGTTACACCAACAATCTTTGCCTGAATCTTAGTCCAGGCACGAAAACCAACACCGATGACGTCACCTTTAATGTGGAGATGAACTTGTTTTAACATTTATAACTATTATAACAATTATAAAATTTATAAAGATTATAACCCGATTGCCGGGTCAACCTCTCTCGCCCGCTTCAAATAGTCATTTGCTCGATTTTTATTCCCTTCCTGTAAATATAATTTATAAAGACTAAAAAGAATATCTCTTGCCTTCGGGTTAATTATTAATTGTTGTTCAAGATTTTTTATCAGTTCTTTTCTTTTGTTTTCTTGTCGAAAAATTTCCTCTTTAACAGTTTCCCCATAAATATTATTATTCATTTCTAAATTTTTTTGATATTCAGGCAAAGATTTTATTTTTTGCAAAAAACTGATGGTTGAGTTTTTATCATTATTAACAAGTCCAAAATAAATAGGAGAAATAAATTGGCTAGAGATTAAATTTAAGAATAAAATAGTAAAAATAAAAGAAACAAGTAATATATCAAAAATATTTGATTTTTTAACTGTTTCTTTGATCTTTGTCCGCCAGCTGGCGGATTGATCTTTGATATTTTCGTGCTGTTTCATGGTCGCATATATTATATACTTTTTTTATGGACCAAACTGATTACCAAATATATATAGACAGGCTGATTACAATAAGTTTGGCGAGCTTAGCTGCAATACTTGCGGCTGGTCTGGCTTTAATTCTTATTTATTTAATTGTTATATATTTTCGTTTAAAAAAAAGAGAGCAGATCTCATTAGAGATGGTAACTCTTGAAGTCAAATTAGCTAAAGAAAATGAAATTAAAATTGATGCGGCCGACCAGATGTTTTCTTCTTTTTCTTCTCTAAAAAAATCAGGATTTTGGTCTTTCCTCGAAGTTGACGATGTAGTTTCTTTTGAAATAATTGGAAAAAAAGCAGAAATTAGATTTTATGTTTCCGCTCCAAACAGGATCATTGATCTAATTGAAAAAACAATCTATGGTTATTATCCAATGGCTGATATTAAAAAAGTAGATGAACCGAATATTTTTTCGGAGCAAGGAAAGGTGGTTTTTGGTGGTTTAGCACAAAAAGAAGCCGCTTATTTACCTATTCGTCTTTATCGTGATCTACCGACGGATTCCCTTTCAGCAATCACATCATCTCTATCAAAGTTTGATGATAGCGAAGGAGGGATTGTCCAAATTTTAATTCGTCCTGCGGGAAAAAAATGGAAAAGTTCCGGGAAAAGTTATGTCTCCAGTACCAAGAAAAATGAAGCTAATCCGGAAAAAGCCACTTTTAAAACCGATCCAAAAGTATTGGAAAAAATTGAAGATAAGTGTTCGCATTCAGGTTTTGAAACAATGATTCGTTTTGTGGTGACCGCTAAAACTAAGGATATGGCCGATACTCACTTAAAAAATATGAAAAATGCTTTTACTCAATTTAATTCTGACTCAAATAGTTTTGGTGGAACAAAGGATCTTTTTAAAGGCGGATTTATGATTAATTTTATCTATAAGTTTTTTCCAATTATAGATCTTGCCTTCTGGCCTTTTAGTAAATCAATTTCAGTTTTGTCAACCGATGAATTGGCAACTCTTTTTCATTTTCCCAATAAAACTGTAGAGACCCCTCATATTAAGTGGTTAAAAGCAAAAACTGCCCCGGTTCCAATCGAAGTTCCTCAAACAGGCGGAACAGCAGTTGGTGATGGCTACTACCGAGGTGTTAAACGTCCCGTCACAATTGGTGTTGAAGACCGCAGACGCCATATTTATATCATCGGTAAAACCGGAGTTGGAAAGTCAGTCTTACTTCATGATATGGCAATCCAGGATATCAAAGCTGGTCACGGCGTTTGCGTAATTGATCCACACGGGGATCTAATTGATGACATTATTAAATATATTCCACCTGAGAGAGCCGAAGACGTAATATATTTTGACCCCTCCGACGTTGAACGCCCGATGGGATTGAATTTACTGGAAGCAAAAACTGAAGATCAAAAACATTTCATTACCACCTCGATTATTAATCTGATGTATAAGCTTTATGATCCACAGAGAACCGGTATTATTGGACCACGTTTTGAACATGCAGTAAGAAACGCCATGTTGACCGTGATGAGTGAAAAGGGTTCAACATTTGTTGAAATTGTTCGTGTACTGACCGATCCAAAATACGTCCAAGAATTATTGCCAAAAGTACAAGATCCTATTGTTCGTCGATATTGGACAGATCAAATCGCTCAAACCTCTGACTTTCATAAATCTGAAGTTCTTGATTATATCGTTTCAAAGTTTGGACGTTTCATTACCAATAAAACCATGAGAAATATTATTGGACAGTCTGATTCGGCTTTTGATTTTCGCAGGGTTATGGATGAAGGAAAGATTTTACTGATTAATTTATCTAAAGGAAAGTTAGGTGAAGAAAATTCCAGCTTTTTAGGATTAGTTCTTATCCCAAAGATCTTAATTGCCGCCATGAGCCGTCAAGAGATCCCAGAAGATAAAAGACGTGATTTTTTTCTTTATGTCGACGAGTTTCAAAATTTTGCCACCCCTGATTTTGCCACGATACTTTCCGAAGCCCGAAAATACCATCTTAATTTAACAGTAGCGAATCAATTTATTGGGCAGATGGATGATGAAGTAAAAAATGCTATTTTTGGAAATGTTGGAACTTTGATTTCCTTTAGAGTCGGCGTCACTGATGCTTCATATATGCAGCGAGAGTATCAGCCAGTATTTGGCGAAACAGACTTGATTAATATTGAAAGATTTCATGCCTATATGAAGACAATCGTTGACAATGAACCAGTCCCACCCTTTTCTGTTGACATGACTAAAGACATTAAAAAATTTAAAGCCGGTGCCAACCCAAAAATTGCCCAGGCGATTATTCAACTTTCCCGTTTAAAGTATGGTAGGCCAAAAGAGCTAGTTGAGGCAGAGATTAATCAGAGAGCGAGGTTGTAAAATAAAATGTTAAATACTTATAAAACCATCCTTGCTAAAAAAACCCAGCTTAATTCCAACACCTATCTCTACAATTTTGATTTATTAGAGCCGAAGGAAATAATTTTCAAACCCGGACAATATGTTATGCTCAAAGTGCCCTCCGTTAGAGGTCCCGTTTCCCGTCTTTATTCAATTTCATCTTCAAATACAATTAAAAATAGTTTTGAATTGATTATTGGAATTATTCCTGGAGGCTTAGCTTCAAACTATTTATTTTCGTTAAAAGAAAATATTGAAGCCATTTTTCAAGGTCCAGCAGGACTGTTTGGCTTAAAAGAAAACGACCGGCCAAAGATATTTTTGGTAACAGGGACAGGAATCGCTCCTGTGAGATCGATGATAAATTCAGAATTCAGAATTAAGAATTCAGAATTTTTTTTGTTCTGGGGAATGAAAAATTACAAAGATGCCTATTTATTAGATGAATTAAAAAATTACGAATTACGAATTGCGAATTTTAAATTTAAAATTTGTCTTTCCCGAGAACAAAATCTAAACATGATTCCAGAAATTGATAAAAAATATTTTTTGCTCGGCCACGTTGATCAATGTATGGAAAAACAATTTAACAATGAAACAGTGAAACAATGGAACAATTTTGATTTCTACTTGTGTGGGGGAAGACTTATTGTGGAATCCTTAAAACAATTTTTATTGTCAAAAAATGTTCCTTTGGAAAATATTATTTTTGAAAAGTTTTAATCTCTTTCAACTTAGCTACGAGATAATTTATTTTTATATAAAATCTGATATAATCCATACTATAGGTTTATAAAATATATATGGAAATCCTACCGTCTGCAGCAACTAGAGAAACAAAGGAAGCTTTGAAACAATCTCCTGTTGCAATTTACAGAGTTGAACCTGGTAATTATCTTGGGATTAAAGGTTGCGGAATAACAAAAAAAGGCAAAACTTTTTTTGTAATGAATGGGGAAGATGAACCCTCAGAAAAAACTTTAAGTCAAGCTAGAATATTTAATAATCCTAAAATCGTAGACGGAGCACTAAGTGCACCGCATAAAGTATATCTCGATCCTACTTTAATCTGTCCTTGTAGCTGTGCTCATTGTTCTGCCAATGTACCGTTAATAAGAAGTGTTCAAAAAGCAAATCACGAAAAAATACCTGAATTAAATAAGAATGATGGAATTTTGATATCAAAACAAATAGTTGAATCAGGAGCAGTTCAAACTAAAATCGCTGGTGGTGAACCTTTCACGTGGAAACCTTTTGCAGAAGTAATAGAAATACTAGGCGAAGCAGGAATTGGTCTTTCAATGAGTACTTCAGGATATAACCTAGTTGATATTAACTCCAAAATGATTGATCTATTAATGAACTACGGTATGAAGATATCAGTAAGTTTAGACGGTCCGGAGGAATATCATGATAAAAATAGAAGTTATCCGGGACTTCATAATAAAGCCTTAGCTGGTATTAGAAAATTGCGCGAATTAGGTTATCCAAAAAATAAAATTGAAATAAGGTCAACTATTGCAGATTCTCAAGATGCAGTAAATCACGCAATATATTTATATGAAGAAATTGCTAAAAAATTTGAGATAAGAACAAGAATAAGAATGGCTCGTCCTACTGGCGGAGCTTTAACCAATGGTATAAGTCATTTAGAATCAAATGGTCATTACTGGGATCTTTTTAACACTTTTAGACAATTTAAAAAAAATCATTTGATTAATTTTGACGATCCTGTAAATTATGATGATAATCTTGACAACATGGTTCTTAAAACCGGACTAGATTGTGGCGCAGGCAGTAGACAAATGACCATTAATGCCAAAGGTGAGGTGATGCCTTGTTCTTTTATCGATCAGTATTTCTCACCGATTAACGTTATCGAGTATCTAAAACAGGATGGGTCATTACTTGATGTGTGGAGAGGTGAAATAAACGATATTAATCCTTTCAAAGAGGTTCGTGATTTTCACTCCAAAAGAGCTCATATGACTTCTTGCAATGGTTGCGGTTTTAAACACGGTTGTCAGGGAGGTTGTCCAACTTACGGACTAGCCGTTTCCAAAGATCCCAATAAACCTCAACCTGATCCGCGATGTCCTACCGATTATATTGCAAAAGGGGGTTTGATTTATAAGGCAAAATATTAAGAGATGGTAGAGTCGGGAACTAATAATCTCTTGCATTTGATTAATTTAACAAATTGACCCCAATAATAGAACTTGTTCGCAGATTTACGAATTCGTATTTGATAGGTTTAGTTTTTATCATTATAATTAAGGGTCCTGAAATACCTTTTTATGCCTCGGTATCGGGCATCGGATCAGGAAGGATAGGCCGAAAATTGTCCTCTATAGACACTTCGCAAAGTATAGGTCCATTGGTTTTCAAAGTTTCATTAATTTTATAAAAATCCTTTTGAGTATTTATGAGGTGATAAGGAATATTGAAAGCAGAACATAGCTTCTTAAAATTAGGGTGTGAGTATCCATGTTTTAAATCTGATGCTACATACCGGCCACCCAATTTTTTATCTTGAAATTCCTGAATCGTTACATAACCATTATTGTTCAGTAAAAATATTTTAACACCGATTGAATTTGAGGAAATCGTTTGGAGCTCTTGTAAATTCACTTGAATTCCTCCATCACCAATGATACAAATAACCTCCTTATCTGGATTTCCTAATTTTGCCCCCATGGAAGCAGGTAAAGAATAGCCCATTGGAGAATTTGCCCAAGATGAGAAAATCCGTTGATTCTCTTTTAGACGGATACTTTGAACCGTAGTTACGACATTTTGTCCAACATCTGGAATTATAATAGATTTATCAGACATACATTCAGAAAGATGATCAATAAATTCATATGGATTTACCAACCTTCTTACCCCTTTTAATTTCTTCCATTTCATTTTTGCCTTAGTGGCCTCAAGATTCCATTCTTCACCTGTTTCATATTGCAAATCTTTAAGTTGTGCTAAAAAATATTTTACATCTGCTTGTACTGCCAAATCTAATTGTTTTTGTCCATCTTTTAACTCACCAGAATCAATATTGACAGATATAACTTTGGCTTTACTTGCAAATCTGTCGGGATTACTACCAACCATTTTTTTTGTAAATCTTGATCCTAACGAAATAATAAGATCGGCTTTTTGAGAGAGTTGATTTGCCCCTGCGTGTCCATATTGTCCCAAAATTCCAATATGGCTCGGATGATTATGAGGCAGAGTGTCTAATCCTGCAAAAGAAAACACCACTGGAATTTTTGTTTTATCAACAAATTCTCGAAATTCTTTTACAGCTCCAGCATGTCTAATACCTCCTCCAGCAATAATCAATGGGTGTATTGACCTTCGAATCATTGAAATTGATCTGTTGAATAAATCTGCACTTTCAGGAAAAGAAATAGATTTGGCATGAAATCTTTTAAGATGAGATAAATCAATATTTGCTTCTTGGACATCCATCGGCAAATCAATCAATACAGGGCCTGGTCTACCTTGTGTTGCGTAATGCACTGCCTTTTCCATCTCATAACGTATATTGTTACAATTAGTTATTTGCGTAGCATATTTTGTAATCGGTTTAACCAATTTTACAATATCGATTTCCTGAAAACCTCTCTGCAATATAGTCAATTTCCCTTTCAATTCTGTACTTCTGACTTGCCCAACAATGTAAAGAGTAGGAATACAATCATACCAAGCTCCCGCAATACCTGTGATGAGATTTGTCCCACCTGGGCCACTTGTGCCTATGGCAACGCCTATCTTTCCTGTTGTCCTGGAATATGCTTCTGCTGCCATAGCGGCGGCTTGCTCATGATTAACACATACATATTTAATTTTTTCACTATAATGACGAAAAGAATCAATCAACCTTGCAACAGCACTACCCGTCATCACGAATGCAACGTCTGTTTTCTGTTTACAAATAAAATCTACAATATAATCACTCAAGTTCATAATAGTATTTTATCATACTGGCACTATGGCACTAGCAATAGCATCTCCTTTAGAAAAAAGGTCTAATTGTGCAAGATTTATTGAAGTGAGTTGTTCTATGCGTTCACGTGTCATTGAATTTGAAGCGGAAAAAAACAAAAAGTGAAGTGTTCCTAAACAGGCAATTGCCATAATCCTGACAATATCCTCTGTATTTACTTTGCCTTCAAAATTAGATTGATACCATTTTAAGAATAATTTCGTAGCCTCAATATTGATCACTGGAGTTGGCTGTGAACCGATCTGCTGTAGGCTAAAACACTCTTTTATTATCCATGCAATATCATATAATTGATTTCCATAAGTTATGTCATCAAAGTCTATAATTGTGCTAATCTCAGAGGTATTTACTACAAAATTCCTTATGCGAAGATCTGTATGTACTAAGGAAGATCCTTCAGTCAGATTGATTAATGAGTGATAAGGTTTCATATCCAACCCTAAAGATTCTAAGTCTAAATAATATTTTCTTAGTCTTGTTGGAAGAGATTCTCTAGTTGCCTTTGGGGCATCAATATTGGAAAGACTTCTATGCAGGATAGCGCACTTCTTACCAAGGCTTTCAATAAAGTGTGTGTCTGGGTTATGACGATCCCATGTGTTATAAAAATCCTCTCCTTTTACAAATCTAAAAAGAGTATTAATATGTCCATTTCTAATTACGAATGGAGAACCATCCGGTGTTTCAATAATATCAACAACAAAATCACCCGCTGGAGTTTGCTTCAGTTTTTTTAAAACATCGGCTTCAAAAACAACTTCCTCCTTTGTTCTGGCGGCATGAGAAATCCGAAGAACATACTCTCCTGCAGTTGTATTAATATAGACATTTTTATTTGTGTATCCTCCACTTAGATTGCTAGCAGATATTAGCTTTCCTAAAGCATAGTCATGAATTGGATGGCCCAATTCAGGAGTTCGCATTTCTTTAAACATTTTGACGCTCAATAAGTTCAATACTGATATTATCTGGCCCTCTTACAAAAGCCACCTTTACTCCTTTTCTTATTTCCCAAGAGTCATGGAAACACTCGATTTTCTGTTTCTTAAGCTCTTGCAATGAGAGAGAAATATCATTAACGAGCAATGCAAAATGCCAAAATCCATATAGATTTTCGCTCACACTATCCTCAAACTTTTCGCCTGCACCGCGACCAGAAACAAGTATGGAAGTACCATTGAGATCAAAGGTGTAGGATGGTGCCCCTAGTAATTCACGTTCTTTAATCAACCTAGCCCCGAGTATCTCTAACCAAAATTTTTTCGTAAACTCAATATCCTTACTTCGAAAGTGAATGTGATCAAATCTATATTTAGTCATAGCGTATTAATCTAATCAGAATAGCTACTGTACTTTTGTTGTTATTTTTTTTACTCTCTGAACGAATTCTTTAGTGCGGTCAGCATCAATCGATGACTCACGATTCTTTTGATCACTACATATTGCACCACGAACTCCGATAAAATCAGGAGAAATTTTTACCAATTTGTCTAAGTCACCTAGTTTAATTGAACCCGCTAGTGCACATTTAATCCCGGATTTGTGACAAAAGCCAACTAATTGGCATAATTCATTAACACTTATATTGTCGAATAAATTTGAACCATCTTTGATAAATGTATCGAGCAAAACGATTTCTCCTTTTGCCTTTATCGTTGCACGCACTAAATCCTGAGGACTTAAACCATTAATTTTACGCCAATCGGCAAATCCAGATGCAACAAAACAAGATTTTTTATTGGCCATCTCAACAGAGCGCTTAACTGTAGATATCATTTCTACAGCCTGCTCATAAGTCTTCGAGTCATATAATCCAGCCTTCACATATTTAATACCAAGCGAAGCCACCGCATAGCCAGCAAGAGATGCCGTTCCTGGTTTATGGTATAAGTCTCCGATTGTCGCACTTGTTTCACAATGCATGTTAGGAAAACTGTCAATGATGTCCTTCAGTACCCATGGGAAATTTGCTCCTAGAGACCCTTCTGCAGGATTTTTGATATCGAGAATATCGCAGCCACTATTAACAACAATTCGAGCTTCCTCTAAGGATTGGATACTAACGAGTAATTTCATAAATTTTCTATCATGAACAAATAAACAAGCTGAACTGATGGTATCATTATTTAATTAAAATGTCAAATCACATAAATCCCTTCTTGACGCCGAGTTTAATTATCTTTTACTTGATTTAGTATCCTGGGAATACTATCAAATCTTTTCTTGCTGGACCGGTGGTCCCT
>CAYHOJ010000022.1:0-11546 GCA_964358305.1 uncultured Gammaproteobacteria bacterium
TAGATGAGATTGTCAAAACAATCAAAATTGGAACTACAGAAAAAGAAATTGCTTTCAAAATCGAGTTTTGGTTAAAAGAAAAAAACTACGATCTATCTTTTTATCCAATCGTCGCTATTGATAAAAATTCCGCTATTCCTCATTACGACACACGCAATGGAAGTAATGAAAAGGTTAAAAAAAACTCTATCATCTTGATTGATTACGGAGCTAAATTTGAAGATTATCACTCGGATATGACCAGAATTATCTTTGTTGGAAGACCAACCGACGAGATGATCAATACCTATGAAATTCTCCTAAACGCTCAAGAAAAAACCATTAAACAATTAAAGATTGATAACAACCCTGTTTCTGTTGATCAATTCTGCCGCCAACAACTAACCAGTAATAATCAGTTGCCAAGTTATTCCCATTCGACAGGCCACGGAGTTGGCCTGCAGATCCACGAATATCCAAAAATTTCCTTTACTTCAACTGATGTTTTATTGCCTAATCAAGTAGTAACAATCGAACCTGGAGTTTATCTTGAAAATAAATGGGGGATGAGGATAGAGGATACAGTGTTAATAAAGGAAAACGGAGTGGAAGTTTTAACGAAATTTAGCAAACAACCATTGATAGTTGATTATTGATCATTGGATAATTTTAATTCCTCTTTCATCTCCATCGTTTTTTCCGCTTCTTTCTTTTTCGGCTTCATAACATCTACCGTTTCTTCCGCACCGGCTTTAAGTCTTTCTGTAACTTCTTTTTCCCTATCTAGTAAGGCTTTTATCGTTCTAGCCGCTTCAATTTTTGCCTTAAGATAAGTCACTAACTGATCTCCGGAAAGATTATTAACTAAAAATATCGGCAAAATAAAACCAATGTCGTCAAGAGCCTGAGCCTTTAGAGCCTTATCATCAGATAATAATTTATTCAGTGTATTGGTAATTAAAACAATATCATATTCAACCCATTCACTACGGGAGCGAAGATTCTCTGTTTTTGGAATTTCCCCCCTTTCATAAGCATTGATCCACATTTTTTTTACTTGCTCATATTCATCCAATGTCACAGCTGGGGAAACGGCGATTATTTCCTCAATGTTTTTTTTAGTATTAGAAGTCAAAGTTTCTGTGGTTTTTGGTAATGTTTTTATTATGTTTTCTTTTTCAGCAATGTTGATTTTAGAAACAATAAATGATTTTATAAATCGATTGGCAATCGGATCAGCTTTCGAAGCCCGATTGGAAAGTTCGCTTCTAATATTCATATATTTTTGTCTTTCCGCCGGAGTTGAAGCTTGGATTGGATTTTTTAAATAATTAATATTTTTATTAGTAGTTTCATTAAGGGTTTTGTTAGTTTCAAAATGGGCAATATCGGTGATATTACTCGCTTTAATATTAAGAGATCTACTAATATCCTCAGTTTTTGCTTTTTTTATTTCCTCGATTGTTTCTATTCTTGTTTTAACTGTTGTTCCTATTTCCCTTGGGATTTTCATCTCTACCCCTACATTAGAGTTAATATTTGCTGGAATTGGGGTTGGAGAAGGTGAAGGTCCGCCTGGATGCCCAGGATTTAAATTAGCCAACATCATATTTTTCATAGCATTAATTCCTTCACAACAATAATCTCTAAAGATTCTAAGTAAAAACCAGGGAAAGATTGTCACTGCCCAAAGCATTATTAAGGTAATGACATATTCGACAAAAGTATCTACATAATTTCCATTGTTTGTAATCGAAATCGTTTGCCCCGGGCCACCATAGGTTAGGCTTATTGCACTTGGATATATGTAACCCGCAACTGTATTTATGCGAGAAAAATCAAAAACAAAAGGAATTCCATATTTCCAAATACTAGCCAACCCTCCAAGAAATAAAGCTAATAGGGGACCATAAAAAACCCATTGGAAAAATACCCCTATCCAAATCATCCCAACATTTTTGATAAAAGCAAAAGATAAAAGAATCGCCAAAAACGGAGAAACAAAAAGCAAAAACCATAAAATTATTTTTCTCAACAATAACATTCCACCCATAAAATAATAACTCCAGTTTGTTAATTTAAGGAGGGTTATTTCTGTTTTTGCCGCCTCTTGAACCCGAATATTTAGATCGCGGCATCCGACAAAATTAACATAGTTTTGTTCCGTACTAACTCCGGAAAAATAAATATTAAAAAGATCATTTCCTCCCAAATTTTCAATAAAAAACTTCATCATTATTTCAGATAATTGAATTACAGTGATAACAATCGTGGCTGAAAAAGCAATATAGAGAATCGCAGTTAAAATTTTGGTAATGGCCGGCCAAAGTTTAATCCCCGTTTCAAAATTAGTCCGCTGGCCAATAATTATTCCCAGACCAAGTAAGGCTGCCGTTAAGATGACTAAGAAATAACTTAAATTTCTGGTTGTTCCCCAGATTTTTGTCAAAACCGGATGATTATCGATAGCCGCATGAGTCGTTACCCAATAGATAAATTGACGTGCTCTATCATTAGATTTTCCTTGAGCGGTAACTTCCGGGTCTTCTATCCAGAGATGTTTAGTTTTAGGATCGGCATTAAATTCTTGAAAAGCGGCTGTTACGTCTCGACTACTAACACATGTTTCTCCCGTATCCTTATCTTGATATATTTGATTTAACTCAGGAGAACAACCGCAAAGTTGAGGTGGAGTTTCAAATGAGGCTGGTAAAGTTATGGCCGACGCCGAACTAACAGCCAAAAAAATAAATGTAAAAAAAATAATAAACAACGTTAAAATTTTTTTCATGTTTTTTTAAAAATAAAAAGTCCGGCGCCAGCAGCTACAAAGAAAAGTGAAGCTAGTATAGCTCCTTGAACTGTAGATTTACTTTCCCCAGTTTTTGGCAATGCCGTTGGAGCTGGAGGACTGGTTGGACCACCTGGAGTTGGACTTGGACCTGGAGTTGAACTTGGACCTGGAGTTGAAGTTGGGGTTGACGGATTATAAAGGGCACAAAGTTGGGTTGACCCGGGTCCAGTGGCAATTAATTTGTAGGTTACATAAGCAAATACTCCTGAACCCGAATATGGAGTCGTTGACGTTCCTGTAATAATAAACTTTCCGTCTCCTTGAACATCGGCCGAAACCGTTGTAAAAGTGTCACCGGGAGTTACAGAAACATATTCTAAGTATTGAGTTTCGTATGTCATCCCAATTGAGGTTGATGATAAAGATTTTCCCTCAGTATCAACGTTAACTGTAAACTTGACATCTTGCCCCCTTACCAACTGATCTGTAGGAGCAATCAAGTCAAAAGTTAAAGCATGGACTGCTGTAACATAAAACATAAAGAACAAAATACATAATGACACTGATAAAAAAGTTTTCATACTATTGTCTTAATATAACAATATTGCTCATCTCTTTTCAACATTAAAAAGCGGACCGACTATTTGAATATTAGCCGGCGCTCTTAAATTAAACCAGTCTTTAAACTCAGTTAAAGAAAATGTAACATTTCCTGCATCCCCAGAAAAATTAACTGAATTAACCTTTCCTGAAGAAAAATCGGCAGAAACGGAACCATCACTTATTGAGTTGAAAGGGTTTTGTCCTCTTGTCCGTAACTCTTGTTTTACTTTATCTTGGTTCCAATTATCAGTGCTGCCTGGTGGATTATCTGGTTGATAGAGATGTTCACGTGTTGATGAATCAACTTTTGCCAAAAGAATCGTATTAACTATATCCGCCAGTTCTTCTGGCTTTAACCAGGCGGTTTTATTATATTGACTTCTTGAACCCCAATCACAATAAAACCATGGAGATTCTTTATCAAAAGCCCTTTCGTTTAACTCCCCAAAACTATTTGGGTTTCCTCCATCACCATCAAACCTACCTAAATTTAAAATATAACCACCATGTGTTGACGCGTATTGACTGAACGCGGGACTATCTCCATCCATAAGCACCCATCCTTTTGTTGACTCTACAGCAGCATCCCAATTCCCACCTTTTGGTTCTGGCTTAAAGACCTGGCAGGATTCACTCGTACATATTGACCCGTTACGTTTCATTGAGCTTAGAGCATAGCTTCTGGCTGCAACTGCCTGGGCTTTTAATACTGCTGAATTGTTATCTGTCCAGGAGTCGGGTACCTCATATATTCTTTTCACATAATCCTCTATGTTAAATATCCCATGACCTTGAACGTTTACTAGTGCGTTTTGGTCATAATCTTTTTTTAGACTAAAATTAGGATAATATACCTGTAATATTTGTTCTTCATTTTGATTTTTTTTAGCCCTTCCCCATGCCCCATACTGATTCATACCATTTCTATGAGGAACTCCGTACGTAAAAAATGCAAACTTCGGGGAAAAGCCGGGATCACGACCATTGGTTAGATCACTATCACACCTTCCTGGACTTGAAGACGATCGGGAAATATTTAAACTGGATAATTTTTGTGCTATTAACTGCTGTTGTTTTGCTGTCAATTCTGCAATCTTTGAACGTGTTTGGGTAATTTGACCGGCAATAATTTGAGACTGCTTGTCCACTTCTATTTTCAATCTTGCCAGTCCCAGTTTTTCTGTTTCTAAACTTTTTTTAATTTCTTCAAGATTTTTTACATAAAGAACTATTTTGATAATCATTTTTTTATCTTCGTCAACGATCGATTTTTGATAAAAAATTTTTCTTAAAGAAGAAGATAGATCGTCTGATACTAAGACACTTAAAAAAAGAGTTGTGTTCTTGTTAATATTTTTATAGTACGATTTGGCTCTTTCATTAAGAAGTTCTCTTTGATATATTAGGGCTTCTTCCCCCTTTTTTACCTCAATCTCTTTTTGATTTATTGCTAGTCCTAAACTATTTAATTTACTTTTTATTCCGTTTAACTTTATATTTAAGCTTTGATAGTCTACTTCCTTGCTACTCAAGTCTTTTTTTAAAGAATTTATTGCATTATTGATATCGTCTATCTCATCAGCTCTGACCGATAAAAAAAATGATAAAAATATTACCAACAAAAACATTCCAACAAAAAACCTCTTCATAAAATCATTATAACAATGCTGTGACTGTTTTTTTGCTATACTAAAAACATGAAAATGCGTATGCTTATAATCGTTATAATTTTTATAACTTTTATAAAAATTATAACGACGGGGGTTTCTGCTCAAACCCGTTACGCTGCCTGCGATCTTTGCGGTTACTGTCCACCCAATCCACCTCCACAAAGCTGGCCAGCCTGTCAAAAATGTCTTTATCCCAATATTAATCCGGACCCCACTTCCATGGACAGCCTGAAAGTTGATCCGGAAACTAATCTGCCAACTTCACCTGCCTTAGGTCGGCAATATACATTTTTAGGATGTATAAAAAGCAGTGAGGGTTTTACCGAAGAAGGAGCAGTTGGAGGTGTTGTTCAATCGCTTTTAAATATTATTTTTTCCGCGACCGGTGGCATAGCTTTTCTTTATCTTTTATACGGATCGTATGTTATTGCCACCTCTCAAGAAGAGCCGGAAAGACTTAACTATGGAAGAAGGGTTGTCTATGGGGCTATTGCCGGCTTAATCTTTACTTTAGGATCAGTTTTTGTTGTTAAATTTATCGCTTCAGGAATATTGAAGATACCGGGATTTGGGGAATAACTTACTTTTTCCCCGCTTTTCTTAAGAAACTTCCTCCCATTAGACCTGTGAAGAGTATAGGGATAAATAATGTAGGTATTCCTGTTGATGGGATTGACTTGGCGGTTGAATTAGAAGTATTTTGTTTATAAACGTTATTTCCACTTGTGTTTGTATTTATTGTAATAGATGATGGCGTTGAGGTTGGGATTAGGGTTGGAGTAGGGTTCGCAGATTTAAATAGTCCAAAAAAGCCTCCGCTATTTTTTTGAGCTGGGGTAGGAGTTAAGGTTGATTTTGAGGTCGAAGTTGATGTTGTTTTGCTTTTTAAATTAATTTTACCTGTAACTACAGCAAAAAATACCAAGACGACAACCAAGCCCAAAACAAATGAAATTACCTTATTGAAACTATCCATATAGTATTTATTATAGCATATAATTGACATAGTTCAAGTTTATTAGTATTCTTGTTTATATGAATGAAAATCCTCAAGTAAAATTTTCGTGGAGAGCTCCTTTGCGTCCCTATAAAAAACAGTCTACTTTGATTCTTAAGTTTTATTTGACCGTTGCTCTTTTATTGTCTCTTATCGTTTTCTTTTTCGGAGATAAAATCTTAATAATTCCTATTTGGGCATTGGTTTTTATTTTTTATGTCCTAACAATTACCCCCCCTCCAAATGTTGAGAATAAAATTACTACTTTTGGGATTGATGCGGCTGGAGTTACTTTACGCTGGGAAATGCTTTCTCATTTTTATTTTGGAAAACGGTTTGGTTTTTATACTCTGACCGTTGTTTCTCAATCCCCATATTTTTATCATCTTTATTTAGTTGTCCCAACCGAGGATTTGAAGAAAAAATTAATTACCATCTTATCCGCCCATCTTCTTTATCAGGAAACTCCACAAAAGACTATCACAGATAAGATGTTGGATTGGGTTTCTGTTCTTGTCCCTGATGAAGAAGAAGTTTCTAAAGAAGAAGGCCTTCAAGCCGTTTCTGAAAGACTGAGGCGGGCATCTCTTTAATTCCAAAAGTTCTTCCCCATGTTAAAACGCCTTCGTCGCTGGTCACTAAAAAACCGTCAACTTCTTTTGATAAAACAATCAAATCTAAATCGGCCACACTATCTAAAAATCCCGTTCTAGTCGCGTTTCGATAGCGATCACGGAAGTTTTTTACAAATTTTCCAATTGCTATTTGAAAATCTTTTTTTGACTCAAATTTTTTACCAGATGTCATTTCTCCCGCATTAACTATTTCCTCTTCAGCAATATTAAGACCTCGGTAGCTCCGGTTGCGGATATCCTCTACTAGTCGATAAAAAACCTGGCTGGAAAAATCTGTTACTGCGGGATTAGGAGATTTAACATTCACTGCTGATAAAAAATTTTTGATAAATTCTTGATTTTGATCTTCAAAGAAACTTAAAAATTCATCCATGATCCGGGGAGGCATATAAAAAACGGCTTTAGAATTTTTCCTTAGCTTTTTTATTATTTCTGTCAAATTAACAACTATCTCCTCTGTGGTTTTTCCCATCCCAAGACCTGCTCCGATGTTGAAAAATAGATTTGTGTCAAGGATAAATGATTCCATATTATTCTTGTATTCTGACCGGCATGATTATGTGAAAAAAATTATTAACCCCTTCTATTTTAAAAACAGCTGGAGCATCTGACCTTAATAGTTCTATAATTATCTTTTTTCCGGAAGCATGACTCAAAAAATCAATTAAATATTTATAATTAAAAGCAATTTTTTGAGTTTCTCCTTCAATGTGCGCATCTTGACAAACAACATCTTCTTCTCCCTGTCCAACTTTTGGAATAAATTTTACTGAATCTTTTTCTACTTCCATTATTATGATATTGGAAAATTCCCTGGAAAAAACAGAAACAAGCTTCACGCTTCTCAAAAATTCCTCAGCATCAATAGTTACGGTAGTTTTTTTCTCGATTGGAATAACTTTTTCAAAAGGAGGATACTCACCCTCGATCATTCGCACATAAATATCGTTATCCCCAATAAAAAAAGCCAAAAGTTTTTCGTCTTTTATGTGGCTAAATTCTATTTCTGTTTCCTTACTGATAAACTTCTGTGCATTTATTAAAAATCCCGCGGGAATAATCATTGAGGCAAAGGGGAGGTCTTTTTTTAATGTTAAAAGAGAGAGCCTAAAACCATCGGTCGCCACAAGCTGAAGGTTTTCTTCATTGGTTACAAAGTTAATTCCTGTTAGAACCGGTCTTGTTTCATCGTTGGAAACAGTAAAAAAAAGAAACGGCAAGTTTTCTTTAAAAAAAGAAGTTTTTATTTTTTGTCTTTCTTCTGTATTTTTTGGGGGGAAAGGAAAATCTTGACTAGAAAAAAGGGGGAACTGCCCTTTTATTTTTCCTTGAGTAATAACTATGGCTTTTTCTTTTACCTCCATTTCTATTTTTACTTCGGGAAGAAGAGATAAAAATTCAATAATTTTTTTTGGTTCAATGATTATTTTGAATTTTTTGTCATTATCATTCCTTAATATCGAATGATAATAATAATTTAAGTCTGTTGAATAAAAGTGAATGTTTTTTTCTTCCCCAATCAAACAAACACCTTGAAGAGAGGTTGAGGATGATAGTTTAGAAGAGGTAAAACGGGATGACAGTTCTAGTTTTTCTAAAAACTCTTTTTTAGGTAATTGGATTTTCATATTTATTGTTTTTAATCTATTTATAGTAGTAATAGAGTGTGTGTATAAGTGTATAAAAAAAGAGATGGATTTTCAAGACAAAACAAACTGAAAAAAATATATGTGGGAATAAGGTGGAAACTACGTTGATTGAAGTAGTGATTGGGTTATTATGTCAACCTCTTTTTTTAAATTTTGATTGTGAAGAATAAGATTGCCAATCTTTTGTTTAGCGTGGAGGGCGGTCGTATGGTCTTTTCTATTTAAATTCTCCGCCACCTCTCTTAATGTTAATCCCAACTCTTTTTGAAGAAGATACATAGTGATCTGTCTATAAAAAGCAATTGAGGCTGCCCTTGATGGGCCCTTAAGGTGAGATTGTTTAATATTATAAAAAGAGCAAACTGTTTTTATAATATCGGCTGGATTAATTCTTTTTTTATTCCCCCCATTATCTTTGGAAAAAAACATTTCCACCGCTTCTAAGTCAATCTGCTCCTTAGTTCCAAAAACTTTAGCATAGATAGAAAGAAGAGCTCCTTCAAGGCCACGACAGTCAGTAATTCTTTCAGCAATAATCTTAACCGCCTCAATATCGATATTAATACCTTTTTCTTTTGCTTTAATTAATAAGATGGCCGATCTTAATTCAAAATCTGGCGGTTGGATGTCAACTGTCAATCCTCCTAAAAACCTCGAATGTAGACGATCCTCTAAATTCTTAATCGCGCTTGGAGGTCTGTCAGATGTTAAAATAATTTGACCGCCAGATGAGGCAATCGCATTAAAAGTGTGAAAAAACTCCTCTTGAACGGCATTTTTACCGGCAATAAACTGGATATCATCAACGATCAGTAGATTTAAAAAACGGTATTTTTGCCGAAAGCGACCAGTAGTTTTTCCACGAATAGCCTCAATCAATTCATTAGTAAAATTATCCCCGGGACAAAAATATATTTTTTTATTTCTGTCCTTCTCCAAGATTTTTTTAGCTACAGATTGAGCTATGTGGGTCTTTCCGACGCCGACTCCTCCGTACAAAAATAAAGGGTTGTAGGCGCTACCGGGATTTTCAACAACGGCTTGAGCAGCCGCGTAAGCGACTTGATTTGAGGTGGAAACAGCAAAATTGTCAAAACTATATTTTTTATTTAAGCCGGCTTTAGCAAAAACATCCTCAATACTTGGTTCAAAAGAGAGGAGGGGAGCGTCGACAGTTTTTTTAGAAGGCATCTTTACAATAAATTCTATTTCAACTTTCCTTTGAGAATGATCAAAGAAATCCGACTCAATTTTATTAACTCTTTTTTCTAAAAAATCATAGGCAGCGGGGCTAACTACAGAAAGGGTTATTTTGTCATCGGTTAATTTAATTATCTTTGCATGTTTTAACAAAGGATATATGACCGGATCATTATCTTTATTTTTTTCCAGTTTCTCTATAAACCCATTCCAGTAAGAGGATATTAAGGACATAATTTAACTATGTGGATAACTTATCCACAAATAATAAACAAGTCCACAGGGAATGTCAAGAAGAAAATAAACCCACAAATGTAGAAATAATCAAATAAACAAATAAAGAAATAAATAAGTAAATGATTGAATAAATTAATTAATTAATACATTTGATTATTTAGACATTCATTTTCTTATTTTATTATTTCTTTATTTAATCATTAATGAAGCTTTTAGAGCTCTCCCAGTCCTTCTTTCTTTTGGATTTCTTCCTTGACGACGTTCAAGAAGCGTTCGGTTGAAGAGAGCCTACGGTGGCCGACTAATCGAGCAATATATTCTACAGAAGCCCCATTTTTTAGTTGATGAGCAATAAAAGTGTTTCTAAAATCATTAACAGTCGCTTTTTCTATACCTACTTCCCGAAAACAGCGGGAAATAATTTGGCGGATATTTCTAATAAGTAATGGGTGCCCTGTTCGGGTAATAAAAAGGTGGTCACCGTTTTTTTCTTTTGAGCGGTCTCCAAGATAATCTTCAATTGATTTTTTTACAGGCTTATTTAATGGAATGTCTCTAGTTGGTGTTTTTCCATATTGAGTAATATGTATTGTTGATTCCTTAATATCCTCTGTCTTTAGTCCAGCTAATTCTCCTATTTTAATACCGGTTTGCAGAAGGATCTCAACAAGAGCATACGTCCTAGGTTCTTCTTTGGCAAAATCCCTTAAAGCTCGATACTCTAATTTAGAAAAAATCCGCGGAGCCGACTGTATATATTTTGGATGAGAAACATCAAGCGAGGGATTTTGTTCAATAACCCCATCATTTTTTAGATAACGAAAAAAAGTTCTGATGGAGTTTAGCTTTCTTGAGGCGGACTTTTTTGTATAGCCGTCGTTAATTAACTTGTTGATAAAACCATCAATATGGTTTCTTTTTACTTCTTTAATATCAGAAACTTCCTGAGTGGTTAAATAACCAACGAACTGTTCAAGGTCCTTCTTATAGGCCACGATTGTAAAAGATGATTTTTCTTGGGATTCCAAGTGTTTTATAAACCTGTCAGCCAAAGAGGGAAGCAATATATTTTCCATAACACCCTATAATATAACATAAAATAATTGCTATTTCAAGGAATTGATAAATTTCTCTTGCTAACGGCATATTTATTTGGTATATTGTTCTTCTTGTATAGGTGTAAAAAGGAGAAATATTAATAATGAAGGAAGAAAAAAAAACAAAAACTAAAAAAGTCAGTCTGAACATCATGGACTCGCTTCTGAAGAAAACTAAGCCTGCCTTGCTTAAAAAAGGAAAGGAAATTGAGGCCAAAATTACTTCTATATCAAAAAAAGGAATAATATTTGACGTTGGTGGAAAAGCCCAGGCGATTTTGGGTGAGCTTGAAATAAAAGAAATTTCTACTTATTTACCTTACCTTAATGAAGGTGACATTATTCTTGTAAGAATAATCAGCGAAGAGTCAAAAAATGGCTTTCCGGTCGTCTCACTTCGAAAATTCTTTGATAAAGGGAAATGGGACATTCTTATTAAGAAGAGAGATAATGAAGAGGAAATCAATGTTTTGTGTGGTGAATATGGTAAAGGCGGAGTCTTTATTAACTTCATGGGAATAAGAGGAGTTATTCCAAAAATTCAACTAACCGAACCGTTTATTTCCCAACCGGAAAAGATGCGTGGCCAGAAAGTCAAGGTAAAAATTCTTGAAGTTGATAAAGAAAAAAATCGTTTGGTCGTTTCTCAAAAAGCCTCGGTTTTGAAAATCTCTCATAAAGATTT
>CAYHOJ010000023.1:0-11015 GCA_964358305.1 uncultured Gammaproteobacteria bacterium
CCAGTGTTTGGGCCTGTTGGCGGTATTGTTGTTCTATGCCAATATCAAGGTAATATTCAAAGGATTCGGGTCTTAATTGTTCGGGGGAGGACATATTGGTAATTGATTATTGGTATTTGTAATTGCTGTTAATACTATACCAAAAAGACTCTATTTACACAATAGAATCTTTTGTAGCCCCACGGGGAATCGAACCTATTTTGAAAAAAATTATTAGGGGGGGCTATGGTGTCTGCCCGCCGAGCGGGCGGACTAACTACCGCAAATTCGGCGGGCAAAAAGGAGGGGGGTTTTAGGGGAGGGAATTTTTGCCCGCCCGTGGCGACAACGATTTCAGGGAGCTGGCGATTTGTTCGCCGAGGGGGTGTTGTTTCGCATTCGCGCGAGCGAATGCGCTACCCAACATTCTTATCGCGCCACCGAAATCGCGCTACTGCCTTCCGGCACACAGGCACCGACAGTAACTATTCCAGTTGAGGCCTTGGTGATATAATATAGCGTCTTGGCGGCTGTGCCGCCGCTTGGATCGGTTGGTATGGAACCGATATGGCCGGAAGTAATTAATCCGCTCAAATCAAGACAAACCGCGGCTGTAGAAATGGCGGTACAACCGGTATCGCAACCGCTGCCGGAAGTGCCGATTTCGTAAATAGTGCTGGCAGTCGCGCCGGCAAGAGTAGCCAAATAAGAACCGCCATTATCCACTTGATTCAATTTTATGGCGCTTAACAATTCTGATACGTTAGACCAGCGTCTCGCGTCACGCGCGTCTTTAAAACGTTGTAATGGATTAAGCGCGACGAAAACGACCGCCGCCAAAATCGCGATAATCGCGATAACTATTAACAGCTCAATTAGGGTAAAACCCTTTTGAGCTAATTTTCTATGGTTGAACATAGTATATGTTAAATAAAAATTAAATTTTGAATTTATAAAAATCCATTAATTACTTTCTTGCCAACTGTTCAGGGCAACAACATTACCATTGAGTGTAACGCTCGCCGTTAAACCCTGGTAATAATTACCAATACTCGCTCCCACCGTAACGATACGGTCGTTGCCATTTGCTACTGCACTTATTATACACGATCCGCCACCCGCAGACAAGGTTTCGCCGGTATAATTTATATCAAAGCGCAACCTTTGCAGGGCATTATCCATGCAACCATCGGCCAAAGCCCCCACCTCCTCTCCCTTTTTGGCCATATAGCCGGTATCCAAATCAACAATGCCAAACCACGAGGCGCTAAAGGCCATAATTAGCGCGGTCGCACCAATCAGCACTACCACAATCAAAGCCGCAATTCCGCGCTGATCTTTAAAAAAAATACGGTTTCTATTTTTTAATTGTAAATCGTAAATCATATATCTTAAATCTTAAACTACTAACGCACACTTACTGCTGTCTGCAAACTGCTTGTAAAAACATAATCACTGCCAGTGCTGCTGGCAAAAGAAAAACCAATATCAATTCCGATATTGCCGTGATTGCTGTCGCCGGTTAAATTGGTAAAAACCAAATTGGTAATAGCGACTCTTGGGCTGGTAATGAATTGTGACGCGCCGATCCCTTGGGTGATAATCAATCTGTTGCCATTTAAGGCAATAACCGTAGGATTAAGCGTGCTACTTGTCATGGACAATGATAATACCCCCGGATGCGCGTTAAAAGTGGAAGCGCCCACATTAATACCGCTGGCTGATTTTATTTTTTGACTGACAATATTTAAAGCCAAGCGAGCGTTGGCATTAATTTCTTGTTCAGAATATGATTTGTTTCTGGAACCCGAAATTGTTAAAACAAAACTCGTAAGCGCCACCAAAACTCCGCCAATGATGGCGATGTAAATTATGGTTTCAATAAGCGTAAATCCTCGCGTGTTCATATCACTTATAATTCACCCTGACTTCTTGCAATATCGGCGTGTTCGCGCCATCGCCGGACAATTCCGCCCGATATTGCGCCCACTGGTTGCCGTTTATGGCTGTGGGAACAAGCGCGCCCAAATGGTTGGTAAAATAGGCACTAGAGCCGCTCGCTCCATACCAGCTCGTCCACGCGCCAGGGCTACCGCCAGAATTCGGCGCTGTGCGGATTTGAAACTGGATATTGGTGTTAGCTGGTTTACTTTCGTCCCAAGCCAAAATTTGCACCGGCGAGGCATTGCTCATATTAAAGGCGGAAGAAAGAAAATTACCGGCCGTGGCATAGCCGGTGCCGGCGTTTTCTCCCCAGCCCACGCGCGCATTATCCAAAATCACCTGCTGGCTGCCATTACTGGATATAAAAGCTTTAAACATTATTTTCGCGGTGCTGGTCGCGAAAGTTGCGATATTCGCGTTAACGATGCTGGCGGTATTATAATTACTGGCGCCAGCAGTGGCCCAAACTGAACCATTCCAGTATTTCCAGGTACTGCCATCGCTGGAAAGTTGATAATAAATCTCCCCGCCATTTTTGGTGGCGGTCTCCGCAAAAGCCGACCAGGCGTTGATATTTGCGCCAGTATAAATAATTGTTGGATAAATGGTTGGCTTATCCGTAGGATAAACCGGAATGCCTGTCCACGAACACCCGCCTTGCGCCAAACAAGTTGGTGAAGTAGAAAAAGTGTTACAGGCAATCGGTGTCCCGGAACAAAAATTTGGCTTGGTCCAATTAAGCTGAACATTGTCAAACGCGCCAATTGTTGCGCCCGGATCATTAGTGTTATTGTAAATTCCGCGCGCCGCCACTTTTAAATAATATGTGCCGGCCGCGCCTAATTTGGAAGAAATATCCAAGTTGGAAACCGTGACCCAACTCGTTGTGCCACTAATAAGCGGGCTTCTCCAAACATAATTGGCCAAAGTCGGAGCGCCGCTGTAATTCTCAACAAAAACATACAAATAATACGATGTTAATCCAGTGGCTGAATAGCTCGGTATGCGCCAGTCAAAACTGACAGTGCCGGTGGGGCTGGCCGCTGTAGTAATAAAGGACTGTCGCCAGTACCCGGAAATAGTTTTATTTTTTTTGCCTTCAACTATCACGCGAATATAGCCGTTGGGATTACCGCCGGGGGATTGCCGGTCGCCATCTACTTGGTCGCCAGTTTCCCATTGATTAAAATCCCAACCGCTACTATTGACATCAAAACTGGGATTAGTGGTAGAGCCGGAAGCGCCACCGCCCCAAACGCACCCGGCTTGAGCCGAACAAGTCGACGAAGCGCCAAACGCGCTACAAGCTGTGGCTGTGCCCGAACAAGAACCGCCACCGCCTTGGTCAACTAAATTGGCAACACCGCCGCTAACAGCAATTTTAGCGGGATTATAGATATAATCCGGAGCGTTGGCAAACGACCAATCATATTGTTTCTCGCAACTCACCTGTACATTGTCCAAAATCACTTGTTGTGTACCATTACCGGAAAGAAATGACTTGAACAGTATTTGTTTTGTGCTGGTGGTAAAAGTCCCTATATTAGTATTAATAATACTCGTGGTATTATAATTGGATGCTCCGGCTGTCGCCCAGGCGCTGCCACTCCAATATTTCCAAGTGGAACCGCCATCGCTTGAAAGCTGATAATAAACTTCTCCACCATTTTTAGTGGCGGTTTCGGAAAAACCAGACCAAGTGTCAATACCCTGCACTGTGTGGGCGCTATTAGGATTGATGGTTGGATTATCGGCTGGATATGTGACCGGCCCATAAGGGCCGGCGGGCGGAGTAAAACTCCCTGTCCATCGCGCCACACCAGATACGCGCGCCTCATCAATTTTGCCGTTAAAAAAAGCATCGCTACCATTAAAATCATCAGCGCCGCTAATGCTTACAAAAGCCGCCTTTTCAGCAATATTACCACTGTACGCGACTGAATTTTCTAAAACGCCGTTTTGAAAAATATATATGTTTGAACCGCTATACACACCAGCTACATGCACCCAAGAATTAAGCGGCACTTGATTCACCGCCGTAACACTAAACTCATTTGAACCATTACTGGATAAATAAAACTGTAATTTATTGTTAGAATTTACAATCAAAGCATACGACTTCTTATTACCGTTTTGCCGCCATTTGGAAATAATCGCTTCCGGCGATGTAGCCGCGGATGCGCGATAAATCCACGCGTCAATCGTAATCGGACCTTCAATTCCCAAATCATTTTGTTGTCCATTATTAATATATTTGGAGCTACTGCCGCCGAATTGCAAAGCCGTGCTAAATTTACCGGACTGGCTGTATTGCGGCGAACCTTTCGTATTGGTAAGATTATTTCCATTTCCAGAATAGTCAATAATATCACCATTGGCCTCATTCAAATGCCACATACCCATAGTATTGCCGTCAATCGGGTCGCCACCGCTGCTTTTCAAACGGGCAACATCGCTCGTCACTTCAATTTTATCAGCGTTGTATGTGTAATCAGCAGAATTTGTAAATGTCCAGTTTTTTACTCCGCAACTATTGCCGGAATTTTTTAATTTAATTTCTCCCATTGTGCCATAATCCAAATTGCCATCATCACCATCATATTTTGTTGCATTTGACCAAATTGTTTGCCCGCTACCGCCGCTCCAATCAGTCTGCGCCCAATCGCGACTTTCCCAATTAGTTAAATAAGTTACTTTTTGAATAGTATTTATCGCATTGTGTTCTGAAAGCCAATTAACAGTCACTGTTACCTGTTTGCTATTTAAATCAGTATAACTGCCAGGGCAGGTAGTAATATTATTTGATGCGTCGCGACAAACATTGGCAAAACTAATAGTCCGCGTATATTTACCAAGCGTAGAAGAAGTATTTTCTCCAACAAATTCCCATACATTGCCAGTGCTGGTAACAGCGCTTGTGTTATAAATTAATTTATTCCAGGCGCTGTCGCGAATCGCTCGCACCGCTTCTATTCCTTGCTGGGCCAAGCCTTCGGCTTCTACATAATCTCCACCTTGCCGCAATGAAGAAAACCCGCCGAGTGATAGACTAACCAAGCTGGAGGCAATCAACGCAAAAATACCGACCGCTAAAATTACTTCCAACAATGATTGTCCTTTTTGATTTAACATAAAAAATCCTGCTTCAAAACTGTCATTCTCGTGTAAACGGGAATCCAGTGGCTGGATCCCCGCTTGCGCGGGGATGACAATTTAATTCTCCGTCACCGCGCCCAAACTATTCACTGTGATACTCTTTTGCCCCGAAGCGCTATGATTAATTAACAGAGTCCCGATATTATTGGGCATGCCCAATGTTTTGCTGTAATTTACATCAACATCCGCGCCAATCAAAGTAAAACTTGAATTTTGGAAACTTAAAGCGGAACCCATTGTTTTTGTTTGGTCATAAGCGATATTACGATTGGCATAAGACGACCCCTGATATAAAATATAGCTGTCGGCTCCGGCCGGATCAATACGAAAAAAAACCCCGTGAGCGGAGTTATTATAGCCAGCCACGGCTTGCTCTCGCGCCGAACGCAAAGTTTGGGTGATTAACGCTGATTGTTCATTTATTTGCGCGGATACCTGCAAATTGCCATAAATTGGCACGGCCATTGCCACCAAAATAACACCCAAGCCAACGGTGATTGCTAATTCTATCAAAGTAAATCCTCTGTTAAATCTTAAATCTGAAATCATAAATCTTAAATCCTCAATGGATACTGCCAGTGATATTATAAATCGGCGTAATAATAGACAATGCCAAAAACGCCACCGCGCTACCAATAATAAGTAAAAGTACAGGCTCAATGGCCGTGGCGAGCGATTTGGTGGACACATCAACCTCGCGTTCATAATAATTTGCCAGATACAAAAATGTCTGCTCCAATTTACCGGATTTTTCACCCACCTGAATCATTCTAGTGAGTAAGGGCGGAAATAAATTGGCAAAATGCTCTAAATTTTGCGACACAGGCGTGCCGGTTCTAACTTCCGCGGTAACTTTTTGCAACGCCCGTTCATAAAAATAATTGCCAATCGTGCTGGTGGTAATAATCAAACTTTCATCAAGAGGAAGGCCGGCTTTTAGCAAGGTGCCAATGGTTAAAGAGAAACGCGCCAGAGCGGCGTTATGGGTTAATTTTTTAAAAACCGGCGCGTGCAACAACACAAAATGATTAAACGGCCGTGAAAATTTTTGCCGTAAAATAAAAACCAATAAAAAAATAAAACCAAAAATGCCGATTAATAAAATAACGCCGTAATTTTGGATTAAATGAGAAAACCAAATTAAAGCCCGCGTTGTAAAGGGCAGCTGTATATGCAGACCTTCAAACAGCGGAGTAATTTTGGGCAAAACCAAAAAAGCCAGCGCCAAACCCAAAACACAAGTGGCTAATATTACAATCGCGGGATAAAGCATTGCCCCCTTAACTTTTGAACGCAGTTCTTGATCTTTTTCCAGTTGAAGAGCCGCGTGCGTCAAGTTGCCTTCCAGTGTCCCAGACGCTTCGCCCGCGCGCACGGTATTAATAAAAAAACCGGAAAACACCTGTGGAAAAAGCGCCAGGCCATCGGCCAAAGTGTTGCCGGCTTGCGTCACTCGCCCAATTTCTAATATAACTTTCTTAAAAGCGCTATTCTCGGCATCCGCGGCTACATTCAGCGCTTCGGTAACGGTTAACCCGCTTTGCAGCATCAAAGACATATTTTTGGCAAACAAAAGTTTCTGGGTGAGCGATATTCTGTTATATCCAAAATTGATTAAAAATGTAGCCATACTAATGTGATAAAAAATTGTTCTTTGATAAAGCCAAGGCGGCTGCTAAAATTTTCCGCCAATTCTCAACATTCGGCGTATCGCCCACTTTTGGCACGACCATGGCAATGCGCCAATCCTTGCCCTCCAGTATATTTTTTATTGCCAGATACAAAGCGCTATTGGTGGCCACAATCTGCTCTACACCATTCGGCCCGGGCATTATGGTATAAACTAATTCCGTTGGCTCAAACGGCAACTCTTCTAAAAATTCTTTAATTTCTTTGGCTAGCTCCACGGGCTCGGACGCCACTGTTTTGATAAATAAAACTTCTTCGGACAAAACTATGACCGCCTTGGTCGGCCGTAAGGCCTGCTCCGCGATAAATGTTTCTATTTGTTGACGCAACTTGTCCGGATTCATCACTTCCAGATCGTTTATCGTGTCATGGGGTATAGCCAAAACCGCTTCCTTGGTCGAGCCAACAGCATAAAATGATAACCCAGCGCGCGTGAGATACACTAATGAGTTTGGTCTACTAAAAATCATAAATTACTCAATTACCGTACGGCTCGCAGGACTTCTTCCAAAGTCGTGATGCCCAAAGCCACCTTTTGCAGTCCCGCTTCCAGCATGGTGGACATCCCTTCACTTACGGCTTGCGCCTCAATCGCGTCAGCGTCCGCTTTGGCGACAATGAGCGCGCGAATTTTAGCGGAAACTTCCAGCACTTCAAAAATGCCGGTGCGTCCGACATATCCGGTCTGGTGGCACACGGCGCACCCTTTACCTTGATAGAGCCGAAGTTCTGGTTTGTCGCCTAAATATTTGATAATAAACGGGAGCGGCACAGAACCATCAAGCGCGGCGGCCGTTACTTTGACTGAAGTGCGGCATTGTTCGCAGATTTTGCGCACCAGCCGCTGTCCCACAATCGTGTTGACGGTTGAAGCAATCAAAAATGGCTCAACATCCATATCAATTAATCGCGGTAGAGTGGTGGCGGCATCATTGGTATGTAGCGTGGACAGCACCAAATGCCCGGTGGTAGCTGAATTTACCGCAATGCCGGCCGTTTCCTGGTCTCTAATTTCTCCCACAAAAATAATATCCGGGTCTTGCCGCAAGATTGAGCGCAAACCGTCGGCAAAAGTTAAATTGGTTTTTTCATTGACCTGAATCTGATTGACGCCTTCAATGTCATATTCCACCGGATCCTCAATGGAGGCGATATTTTTTTCGCGCGTATTCAAAATAGTCAGAATGGCATAGATGGTGGAGGTCTTGCCGCAGCCGGTGGGGCCAGTGGACAGGATCATGCCGTACGGTTTCTTAAAACCGGCTTTGACTTTAGCTAAATCAGCTTCGTTCATTCCCAAATCCGCCAAAAATAATTGTCGCGAATGCGACGAGAGCAAACGCATGACAATTTTTTCTCCAGCCACAATCGGCACAATGGAAACGCGGACATCAACTTCCTCACCATCAATGGACACGCGCAATTTCCCGTCTTGAGCGCTTAAATGCTCATCAGTGCGCAGTTTGGCCAGCACTTTAATCCGCGACAAAATTTGTTCGTAAAAATTTTTGGGCAGTTGCAAAATATCGTGCAACACGCCGTCAATCCGAAACCGCACTAAAAAATTCTTTTCGCGCGGTTCAAGGTGAATATCCGACGCTTTGTTGGCGTACGCGTATTCAAAAAAAAGATCAACCATTTTGGTCAAAGGAACTTTGGCATCGGCCGCTTGGCTGGCCGCGGCCAGTTGCTCAACCAACAGTTCGTCAAATGTTTTTTGAATGTCTTTAGCGTAAAGCCGGAGCGTCGCCGCGATATCGCGGGGCGTGGCATAATACACGACCACCTGGTCGCCGCTTTTTTTGGCGATAAACTCGGCCTCAATGGTATTGGCCGGGTTGGCAAAAGCAACTTTGAGCCCATTTTTATCCTTGTCAAAGGCAATCACCTGCTGTTTTTTAGCTACTATTTCGGGTATAATCCGAAGTACCTCTGGCTTTATCGCCACCTGCGCTAAACGGATAAAAGGAAAACCAAGCGCTTCGGCAATAATACGGCCCAATTGATCGTCCGCGATTAATCCTTTGTCTACTAAGACTTCAATTAATGGTTGACCGGCCGCGGCAATAAGCGCCGCATTCTTAAAATCAGCCTCGGTAATATGGCCCGGGCCAACTAACAGTTCGCGAAGTTTATCAACGGCAAGCTGCATAAAATCTATGTATGTTGATTAGACAAATGCGACTTCACTTTCTCAATGACCTGTTTCATGGAAAAATTTGATTTTATGCAATAATCCACGACCCCGAGCGTTTTAGCCTGCGCCATATCAGATTCTTGCCCAAGATTAGAAAGCACGATTACCGGAATGGTTTTCAATTCCTGGTCCGCGCGCATGGCTTCCATCACCTCAAAACCGCTTTTTAAAGGCATAATTAAATCAAGGAGCAACAAGTCCGGTCTACTTGCCTTCATTTTCTGCAAGGCCTCGTTGCCGTCTGTCGCGAGCACGACCGTAAACCCAGCGCGCCCTAAGCCATCGGCATAGGCGCGGCTGATAAAACGGTCATCTTCGGCCAAAAGGATTGTTGGTTGCTTGGTGGTCATAAGAATTATTTCGGATTTAAGATTTATGATTTATGATTTTCTAAAACTTCGCGTACTTTTACTTCTAACTGCGCTAAACTATAATTAGACTTTATTAAATAATTAGTGCCGCCGGCTTTGAGCGTGGCCTCAACACCTTCGGTTGTATCCAAATTCGTCAAGATAACAACCGGAATAGAGGCGAGGCCGGAATCAGCTTTCAACTTCTTAAGCATTTCAATTCCATCCATCACCGGCATGATAATATCTAATAAAATAATATCCGGCAACGAATTTTTCGCCATCATTAAACCTTCCTGCCCGTCGTGGGCGACAAACACATTATATCCCGCGCGCTCCAAGTGCTCTCGGTATATTTTACTTACTTTAAATTCATCTTCCACGAGTAATATCTTTTGCGTTGGTTTCATATATTTATTATTAAGCTAAACTTCTCTCACCAGCTTTGGGAACCGCGCCGCTTTGGGGAAACGCCACATAAAACACCGATCCCTTGTTTTCATTTGACACAAACCAAATTTTTCCATCCATTGCTTCAATAATCATTTTAGACACATAAAGGCCAAGACCGCTGCCTTCAGCTTGCATTTTAATGGCGTTATCAGCTCTAAAAAATTTTTCAAAAATACGCTTTTGCGCCGCGGCCGGTATTCCCAGGCCATCATCAGTTACGGCAATCAATACATACGGCAACAAAGCCGCTGGTTCTTTTTTCAATGCATGGGCAACCAACGCCTTCGCCGCACGGGATGTGTTCGTAGTCGTAAGCTCAATGGTTACCTGCCCTGACCCTGGTTTGCTATATTTAAGGCCATTGGTAAACAAATTATGAATTACTTGTCGCATCAGCGTCTGATCAAGCGGGATAGTGGGGAGCGGTTTACTGGGGTGTTTAAATTTTACAACGCAATTACGCGCTTTAGCCACTGCGGCTTCTTCGTCAATAATGTCCTGAATCAAATCCTCCAGCTTGGTCGGTTGGGGAGTAACTTTAAGACGGCCGGTCTCCAGGCGGGAAATATTCAGCAGGTTATTAACCAAACGAACCATCCGCTCGGTTGACTCATACATATCGGTTACATAATCGCGCTGTTTTGGCGCCAGCTTGCCCACCTCATCGTTCAAAAGCATTTCCCCAAATAATTTAATGGCGGTGAGTGGGGTGCGGAGCTGGTGCGAGGCAATGGAAATAAATTCGGTTTTGACTTTGTCAACATCCCGTTCATGAGTAACATCGCGAAAGACGACCACACAGCCCATAATCTCGCCGTGAGCGTCTTTGACCGGGGCGGCGGAGTCGGCCACCGGAATTTTCTGACCGTCTTTGGTAATCAGCAAAGTGTGATTGGCCATTTTGGTTTGCTGGCCAATTTTAATGGCTTCGGCGATAAAATCATTGCCCGGTTTCTCATCACTCTCTTTGATAAAATGAAGCAACTGACTATAATGCCGTCCAATGACTTCTTTGGTGGAAAAACCGGTCAGCGCCTCGGCCACGCCGTTAAACAGCGTAACCCGACCGTCTTTATCGCAGGCCATAACCGCATCGCCGATGGAAGATAAAATGGCTTCGTCTTTGGCTTTGGCCTGCTCGATTTGGTTTTTGGCAATTTCCAAATCACCAAGGATATTGGTCACGGCCAAGCGGCTGGATTCTTCTTCCTTTACTTTCTGTTGTAAACCGGCGCTGGATTTTTGAA
>CAYHOJ010000024.1:0-10894 GCA_964358305.1 uncultured Gammaproteobacteria bacterium
TAATAGTTTACCAAATAACTTACCTTTTTTATATTCCATTATTTTAGCCTCGTACAACCGCGTAGGTTGTATAGGCTTGGTAATTTTAATATAAATTGATAGTTGATTGTCAAGTAATGCTTCTTGACAATTGTCAAAAGTATTATTTAAAAACAGGATTGACGAAGTACGCCCGACGTTTTTTTTAAGAAAGACTTCATATTTTTTCTTTCCCAAGTCTGCCAAAATTTTAGCCCTTTTAATTTTTATTGCGCTAGATGGTTCTTCTAAATTCTTTGACATGTAATGGGCTGCGGTGTTATCACGTTTTGAAAATCGAAATATGTGAAATTTTGAAATAGGTGATTTTTCAAGAAACTCATATGTATCCTGAAAATCCTTTTCCGTTTCATCTAAAAACCCAACAATGACATCGGTTGCAATAAGGGCAAATGGGTTTAATTTATTAATTTCAATCAATATCGACATAATTTCTTCTTTTGTATATCCCCGTTTCATTAGATTCAGAATCTTATTTGATCCCGACTGAACAGGCACGTGAAAAAAATTTACCAGTCGTTTCATCGGTATAATTCTTTTATAATAATTAAGAAACTCGTCATTAATACTCCATGGATGAATCGATCCAAAACTTATTCTTGGAATTTTTGTTACTTCAATCGTTCGATCGATTAAAGTGATTAGTTTTTCTCCGGTATCAAATCCAAATGCTTCTGTGTTAATCGCTGTGAAGATAACCTCTTTGATTTCGAGTCCTAAATTCTTAATTCTGAATTCTAAATTCTGAATTGTTTCTGACTTTGGTGTACCTCGAAGATATGGAACAATACAGTAACTGCAAAATCTTTGGCAACCATCCTGAATTTTGATTAAGACTCTTCTAGAATTTAAATATTTATCTAACCTAACTATGTTTGGCTTTGAACCCCCGGGGTTCAGGCTCAAACGTTTTTGAAGAATCTTGACGAGAAATTCCTTGTTGATGTTATCAACAACTAAGTCAACAGGGAGATCTTTAAGTAAATTATTTTTTTTCCAGTAAGTTGCCGAACAGCCTGTTACGACTATCTGACCTTTGGGGTTTTCTCTTTTAAGTTTATAAATCAACTGTTTTGCTTCACGTTCAGCCTTGTGTGTGACGGCACAAGTATTTATTATAGAAACGTCTGGGTTGCTCTGCTTGAGGCTAAAGCCCTGGTTTTGCATCTCTCTATCAATCACTTCTTTTTCAGCCTGGTTGACACGGCAACCAAACGAATATGTAAAGAAAGTATACTTTTTCATTTACTTATTATAACCCAGATTGTTTCATGGTTTCATTGCTTCATTGTTAGAAAACAATAGAACAATTGAACAATATAACAATGATTATAGGTTGAAATTACTAATCCTTGACAAACCCATAGTCTTCTGCTATAATACCAAACTAGATCCTAAGGTTCTTCTAATTTTTAGAAAAGCTTTAGGATTTTTTTTTAGAGTCTGTTTGCGATTTCATCGCAAATACAGACTCTAATCCGCCTCTTTTCGCTCCTTGAGCCGTCTAAGGCGAAAGGGAAGAAATGGCGGATAACAGTAAGATAAAACAAAATTTAGTCACAATCAACCCGAATTACAAATTAAATAAGTAACCGAAATATTATGAAGAATATAATTGCCATAATAATGATTTCCCTTTTCTTTTTTCTCTCGGCTGTTATTCCTGTGAAGGCCGAAATCATCGCCGGTGCATCAGCTCCTTTGGTTTATAATTCATTTATTCGCAATAGTGATATTGAAGAGATACGTCAAAAAAAAGTTAAAACGGCTATAGAAAATGTTCTTAAAAGATACGATTCTCCAATGGCAGAGGCAAGTGAATCATTTGTTAAGACCTGTATAAAATATAAAATAGACTGTTATTTACTTCCATCAATTGCGGGACTTGAATCAACTTTTGGTAAATTTGTCTGGCCAAATTCCCACAATGCCTTCGGTTGGGCTCGTGGATTTATGATGTTTGACTCTTGGGCTGAAGGAATTGACACGGTCGGCGCGGGTCTTAGAAAAGGCTATTTGAATAAAGGTGCTTTAACAGTTGAGGATATTGGTCCTATTTATTCGGAGAGTCCAACTTGGGCCATTAGAGTTAATTACTTTATCAACCAATTTGAAAGGGAAGAAGAAAAAATGTCATTGCTTTCAGATCAACTTCCTGTAAAATTATAAAAATGTATAGCTACAAAAAGGAAAAATTTCCAAAAAATACTAATATTATAAATATTGAGGTTCCCAAGGAAGATATTACAAAAGAAGAGGGAGAAGCTTTTACCCGACTGCAGCAACAGCTGACTGTTGAAGGATTTAGAGTTGGCAAGGCTCCAAAAAATATTGCTGAAAAACATATTTCTAAAGAAGATTTATACCAGGAACTCGCTCAAAAATTAGTTTCACGTATTTACAAAGAAATTCTTACCAAGGAAGCCTTTAAACCAATTGTTTCACCTAAGGTTGATTTAGTTAAGGCTAAGGAAGGTGAAAATTGGCATATAAGAATCACCATTGCTGAAAAACCTACCATATCTCTTGGAGACTATAAAAAAGTCATAAAGGAAGCAAAGGCAAAAGCTGAAAAGTCCAATATTTGGGTTCCAGGAAAAGATAAAGAAGCTAAAAAACTCGAGGAAGACAAAAACAAAGTTCTAAATGAAGTGCTAAGTGCTTTACTAAATGAAGCTAAAATTGAAGTTTCAGACTTAGTAATTGAAGAAGAAATCAATCATCGTTTGACACATCTATTCGACGAAATACAAAAAATAGGCCTAACTACAGAAAACTATCTTAAATCAAAAAATTTAACTATGGAGTCACTCAAGGCTCAATTTAAAAAAGAAACAGAAGATACTTATAAATTAGAATTTATTCTCGCGGAAATTGCTGATAAAGAAAATCTAAAAGTGGAACAAGCAGATTTAGATAAACTTTTTGTTAATATTAAAGATGAAAAAGAACGAAAAAAAGCTCAACAAAATAGCTATTATTATGCAACAATTCTAAGAAAACAAAAAACGCTTGACTATCTGATTAGCCTGTAGTAAAATATAGGCATGGTAAAAATGCAAAACACAAAGGCGAAAAGTCAAAACGATCCGGCTAAAAATCCTCTTGAGTCCCTGCGTGATTTAGGTACTTCTACTGCGAAAAATACTGCCGATAGCTTAGGTAAAATTGGAGGAGGAATGCTCGATCAATTTTTTGGAGGTCATGATGATCATGAAGATGATGACTTTGGTTCAGAATTTAATTTTAAAAAAGAAGCATCTAAAGCTAAAACAGGTAAAAAAGAAGTAAAAATTTTTAATTATCAAGAATATTATGAGACTACTCTGATTAAACAACAAATCCAGGAATTAACAGACGCAATTAGAAAAGAAATTGAAATGATTAAGAAAGCTGATGCTTCTCTTATTAATGATGTCAAAGATGTTGAAAATTTAACAATTAATAGTCTACCAGAAAAACCGGGTATATATCATATTCGTTTTTTAGAGCTCGTATTAAATATATTGAGGACCTTAAGAGCTAAAGTCGGAGAATCAAAAACATGGCTTCAAGCTTTGATGTCTAAAAAGAAAAAAAGAGGTTCAGCCTTTGTTGTTAGAAGCAAAAAATCTGGGACACAGTATTCAATGTCACAGGAACTTTCTAATTCGAGATCAGTTCAATAATTAAATTCCTATCTCTTTCATAAACAAATTAACACCATGTTGCCAACTACCCTGAGACGGAGGAGTGTATTTTTTCATAATCGCGCTCGCCGTCACTAATCCTTTATCAATATAATGTGTTTTTATCCCCTTACCGACCGTTTCGATAGCATCATCATATGAGTCAAAGCGAGTAACTAAAGTTCCATATATTCCCCACCCCCAACAGTTATAAGAGTTATCAGGAATAACACGACATAAATTTGATTCCTGCATTGCGATTGCCGGAAGTAGCCGGTAATCAAATCCATATTTATCCGAAACCTCGATTATTTTTTCGGCATGATTATAAAGATCGGAATTATATTTTCGTAAAAATGCCTTTAAATTTGCCGATCGTGCATCTCCAGGTTTAATTTCAGCTGAATAACCTTCAGATAAATCAGCCTTATATGAAGCTGTAAACTGGTAATTTTGACCATTATTTTTTCTGTCCGAAATCTCACCCAAAACTTGAGCAAAGTCCTTACGAATATTTGAGTAAGCGAAAGCTTTTTCTATTAAAAATAAGTTCAAAAGACTAAGAAATAGAAAAATGATAAAAGTAATACTTATTTTTCGCACCATATCTTCAATATAGAGTAAACAGAAAGGAAATTCAACAGAAATGTGAGCTCGGAGGGCAACTTTTGTAACTCTTTTAGTATGTTCGTCAACCGAGTGTTAAATTATTTTAACAATAATGAGGGGCTTTTATCAATATCCACTTAACCATCCTAATAAATGATTGTTTATGAATTTAATATAGAAATTTTACCTTGTAACATTGTTGCGAATTCTTCGTTGCTTGGAGAATATTCAGGAAATTTTGAAGATTTATCAGTTAACACAAATTCACCATTTTGAATTTGAAAAGTACAAACCCTAAAGTTAGTAGTATCTTTTGGAATAAACTTTGGTTCTGGAAACGAAAATTCTACCTCGACAAGACCTAATTCTCTAGCCATAGAAGTATGATTTGTTCGTGCAATAGCTAACATTGGAGGAACTAATGTCCCAACACCTTTATAATCAATATTGGGTGTTAATTGTTCTTTTACATTAATAAGATTCATATATTAGGCCGTTATTATAACATAATTGTCTAATTTACTCTTGTCTTGATTTAATAAATTTTGTACTTGAAAGGACCCGAACTCTTTTAGCTTCGTTTTAAATAAATTAAAACTTAGTAAATAAAGTTTTGAAGCTAAGTGAGTCCGCGGGGACTCGAACCCCGAACCAATGCCTTAAGAGGGCACTGCTCTACCAGTTGAGCTACGGACCCAAATTCTGGTGCTCCCAGGAGGAATCGAACCCCCATCACTGGTTCCGAAGACCAGTACTTTATCCGTTAAGCTATGGAAGCTAGTTTAAATATTTAATATTATATCAAATAAATTGTCATTCCCGCGGAGGCGGGAATCCAGACGAAAATAACCTTTTTTGAAGAATATTAGTAATGGTATAATAAACGATGCTAATTTTCTCGGAATTGTTTCAATTGGAATCAAAAGGGCCTAAAAAGACCGAACTTATTTATAATGAACATGTCAAACCTGGAATGACCGCACTAGTCGTTGGTCCTTCAAAATTTCTTGCCTACGACCCATCATTGTTATATACAGCATTATTATTAGGAAATCGAGGTAATCTCTTAATATGCGACCCTCAATCTTCTAAGCTAGATTCTCAACAAAGGCATAATTATACTGTTAGAGGCTATGGGGATGCTCAAAATGTAATGCGTGAACTAGAAGAGACCAAAAAATTAGGAATGGATTTACCAACTTTAGAATGGTTGGGACCAAATTCATATATTCAGTCTACTGGACTTCGCTCAGAATCTATCAATATTATTGTTGACCATGGAACATCACCTTTTGTTGCAGGTTCGCTCGCTGAACCTACAGAACTCAGATCAAGAGATCTTGCTAAAATTTATCTTGAATACCAGAGGATATTAAAAAAAGGAGGAAATCTATTATTACAAGTAAATAGACGAGTGTTTGATAATGGGAAAAAACCCCTTGGAGGTGAGCTTGCAACAATTTTAAAGAAATTTTTTAGCCTATCACATCAAAGAGTAGATGATAATTTTAATATCCCAGCTACAAAACAGTTTATTCAAAATTTATCTACTGCACAAAAACAAGATCCTAACCTACTACGAGAATTTTTTATTAATACAAATTATATTAGTAGTATTAATACGGATCACTTTTGTCCTGACTTATATATTGGTAAGAAGGTTTAAATAGCCTTTTACATTATTTTTATTTTATTTGATAAAATTATTCATGATAAATAAATTATCAGAAATACAGAATGTTTAATCTAATTTTATATTTAATTCTTATTTTTTCTCTTCTAATTTTTCTCATCTTCATGTCAGTCTATGGGTTGTCAATGATTTTTTCTTCAGCTATGGGCGCTCCTTATGTACCAACTAAAAGCAAATTAGCATTGGAGATTTTAAAAGAAGTAAGGTTTAAAAAGAACGGATTATTTGTCGAACTAGGAAGCGGAGATGGTAGAATTGTTCGAACCGCGGTGAAAAGTTATTCAGTCAGAGGTATGGCGGTTGATGTCAATGGCTTGCTAATTATCTGGTCAAAATTTCTGAGCAAACTTGACGGAACATATTCACAAATTGATTTTGAGAATAAAAATATTTTAAAAGCTGACTTAACAAAAGCCGATTATATATATCTATTTTTATTTCCAGCACTGATTAAAAAACTTATTCCAAAATTTAAAAAGGAATTAAAAAAAGGATCTATCATAATATCTCATGGATTTGAGATGTTTAAATATAAAAACAAGTTAATTAAGAAAGTTAACAGAAGTCCATTCCCAACGTATTACTATAAAATTTAAATTATTTCTTCTTTTCTCTTTTTCACAAAACTTATCCATTCCTCAACAACTTCGAAAATTAGTTTAAAAGGTGCTTCGATGATGAAATCAAAGATGAAAATAAAAAAATTAAGCTTGGCAATTTCTGAACTGAAAAATTTTCCTAAAGACAACATTGGCATAAAGAAAAAATCTACTATTGGTGACAAAACACTCGCTTTTTCTTCTAAACGTAATTCTTTGGTCACCTGACGGATCCTGTAGGAAAAAAATGAAACAACACTGACAAAGAAAATAAAGATTACTTGGCTAACAAGATTAAATCCTAAATTAGATAGGAATTCGTAGATAAGAGTTAGAGTGACAAGAAATGTCAGAGAATAAAAAACCGTAAATCCGAAAATCAATAAAGGTCTTTTTGGAGCCGATTTTTTTGGAACAAAGGCGACTCTTGTTTCAAAAGATTTATCATCGTCAATTATGTCAACTATTCTCTGAAATATTTTTTTAGTATTCTCTTCTCCGGGAACTTTAAAAAAACCAAGAATTCCAATCATTAAAATCGCGGGAAAAATACTGTTGATAATAATCGCATTACGATTCACTTCTCCATAAAAATACATTGAGACAGGAACTTCAAGAATTATTGCAAAGATCATTTTCGTCAATAAAATATAAATAAAACTTCTGACCGCAAGAGTTCTTACCCGGGCACCTAACTGTTGATATTTATCGCGGCATGTTTGATCAACCTCGTTCCAAAGTCGTTCTCTATCAGTCAAAATTATTTGCAGTTCATCTGGCTTGCTTTTTTTAATGAGGGCGAAAAATATTAAAAAGGGAGGTAATTGTTTACGGATAAATTTGGCTAAATTATCAACATAAGGATTGGAGACGATATCATCAATTTTTTTGAAAATCGCCGGCAATTTTGATCCTAAATTTTGCAGCTCAACTTCGGTATGTTTTTCCAGGGTTTTATAAAAAGTCGTAAACAGATGATATCGTAAGTAGGCCCGATCGCTTTTTCCAAAAACTTTTTCAATCGCTACTATAAAATATGCATCCTTCTGATCTTCTTTTAGGCCTTCAATTTTTATTTTTTTCCTTAAAACCTGATATAAAAAAAATGTTAAATTTGCTTGAATTTGAGCTGATTCCGGTTTCAAAGTCTCCTCTATCTCACAAGTTAATAAATCCATCAGGAATTGATCAAGAAAGATCCGAAGTTCGCCATCTCTACCAACCACTAATTGACGACGGAGAAGAATATATTTGTTGATTAAATTTTGAATAATCATATTATCTTCCGAACCAAGAACTCCATTGTCAAAATATCGGGCCCAGAGCAGTTCACGAAGAAGATTTTCCGCCTCACTATGGCCGTCGGGGTTTAAAGAAAAACGTCGCCTTAAGATTCTTTCGATAGACGCCCTTAAAATTAAATGATCTTCCCTGTACTCAACAGCATTTCGGACTTTTTCGTATACCAAAGCAAAAAAAGAAACTGTCTGGGAAACGGAAAGAGCAGAAATATCATCAGGCCGATTTCGTTTTTTTGCAGTTTTAAATGTATCAAGCAGGGCTTGAGTATGTTTAGATAAGATTATTGTATTTGAATCATTTTTTGCAACCTGATCGTCTGGCATAGGAATGGCCTTATTATAGCCAAAATGTATGAGATTAGCAAGGTTTGTACAGGGTCTGACCCTATGTTAAGGTCTGACCCTAGCATAGGGTCAGACCCTAATCAAGAGAGTTTACGTTCACACCCGATTTAAAATCAACCTCCGATAAATTACGTAAGATCTTACCGACCTGATTTTTAAGCTCGTCGTATTTTTCGTGAGACTTACCTTCAAATTTTATTGTTAAATATGGCCCGTTTTGAGACGCACGGACGATCATCATTTCCTCTTCCGTATCCATTCTGACTCCATCAATTTCGGTGTATTTGGCCGTTGGATAAAGCTTTTTTATTTCCCCGCCAATTTTATCGGTCACAACGGAAAACTTAATATTATCTGCACATCCAACTTTTATTTCCGGACTTGAGAAATAATGAGGTAACTTTAAAATTGCTTCTTTTAATGATTGATCCGTACGAGTTAAATAGGCGAGCAACCTTAACGAGGCGATGGCTCCATCGTCATGCCCATAAAAATTATCAACGAAGAAAAAATGACCAGATAGCTCTCCACCAAAAATAGCTTTTTCTTCTCTTACTTTGGCTTTTATAAAAGAGTGCCCCGTCTTCCACATTATTCCAATCCCTCCGTTTAATTTGATTACTTCATCAACTTGTTTTGAACAAAGAACATTGAAGATTATTTTTGACTTCGGTGCAAAATCTAATACATCTTTTGAAAAAATTGAAACTAAAGTATCATTCCAAATGAGATTACCTTCATTATCAACAACGCCCATTCTATCTCCATCAGTATCGTAAGAAAACCCAAGGTCTGCCTTTTCCTCAACAACGCGCTTAGCTAACCTTTCCTGAACTTCTTTTTCGGTCGGATCGGCAACACCAACCGGAAAAGTCGGATCTGGAGTTGTGTTTTGTTCGATGACTTCACAGCCGACGGAACGTAAAATTTTTGGAAGAAATAATCCTGTTGTAGCTGCACAAGAATCAACAACGACTTTAAATTTTCTGATCTTGCTAATTCGGCGCAAAAGGTCTTTCTGATATTCCGGAAAGACGTCAAATTTAATATGTTTTCCTTTCTTATCCGATTCAACTGACTTGACTGATTTAACTGTTTTAACCAACTCGCGAAATGCGATTATTTCCTCTGTCACCATCGTTTCGGAATATCCTGTACCAAATTTAAATCCATTATATTCTTTCGGATTGTGCGAAGCGGTAATCATCACCATGCCGCGTGTTCTAAAAAAGTATTGAGCAAAATAACAGATTTGAGAAAGAGTAATTCCAATATCATAGACAGTGATTCCTGATTCAGTCAAACCTTTGACAAATACATCCCGAAATTTAGGACTTGATTCTCTTGAGTCAAAACCAATGACACAGTCATAGATCCGGCGCTGTAATAAGTAAGTAGCATAACCCTTAGCAAGTATTAAAACGTTTTCATCATCTAAATCAGTGCCAACGATTCCTCGCAGGTCGTAACCGCGAAAAACGTGGTCTGGAACTTTATTCATAAATTTTATTTTAACACAAGTTTGACATATTGTAGTGGTTTGATTTATCAAACAATAATATTCATTTCAAGTAGTAGCATGCTAATATATCCAACGATTTCTTCACCGAAAACGGTGTTCCATTAGTTTTTGAATTAACATCTATCCTATGTAACCCTTGATAAAAATTAATCAAGTTTTTTTCATCCCAATATCTTGCTTGATTTGATAGTTTTCCGAGTTGCCAAGAGGCAAGTTTTGGTATTTTTTCTCCTAATTTGACTGAGAGAATATTACGCATGTGACGGGCCAACATAATAAATATAAAGATATCTTCGGTCGACTCCGAAAGTGTTTGAAGCGTATTTAAGAATGTTTTTAAATTTCCGGGATAACATGAGTCCAAAAGTTTAAAAATATTCTGACTTGGCTTAAATTCTTTAACAACCGCTCCTTTTATAGTTTTTAAATCTCTCGCCGACGTTTCTTCTTCCCAGTCAAAAACATGAATTTCCTTTGAGGCAACAATTGCTTTAATTTTTTTTTCGTTTCTCTCGCTCATCTTTTTAAAGACTTTTTTATTGAGACTTTGAGTAAAATAGGCTCGTTTCGCCGCAAAAAGCGAGCTTTCCGAAGATCCAGTCTCATCAAGCTCCAACACCTGATGATAATCAACGTTAACGATCTCAAAATCCTTTTCCTTAAGCAGTCGCTGTTGATCGGTAAAATACCGTCGTGATTCAACTGAATCTTCACCACAGATAATTGTGAGCATAAGATAATTATAGAATTTTTATAGTGTATTTGAAAGTATTTTAAAGTCAAGCGATGAGCCTGAAATTCTGTAACTCTCTAGGAACTATAAGCTGGTAATATTTTGTTAAATAATTTGTAACGTCCGTCTTGAACTTCACTCGCAATTTCATTGTCAGTTTTTCTTTTAGCAATTTTATCTAACGCCTCAATTGTTATTCCAGCTTCTAAATACAAACGACAGTTTGTTAAAGATTTTAATTTTTCATAGGGCGTCATATAGTCTTGTGGTTTGTATACTTTTTTAATCTTACCTTTTTTATCTGTAATTTCTGTTGCAAATCCACAGGGACGATGAAAGTTTAAATATTCATTAAAAATATCAAAGTAAAAATCATTAATAACTG
>CAYHOJ010000025.1:0-10200 GCA_964358305.1 uncultured Gammaproteobacteria bacterium
TGGCGGTTCGTTAGAGATTTAATTTCAGTATCATTTTTCGATTAGGTAAGACTCATTATAAAGCCGCCTGCGCTGCCGCCAGTCGGGCAATCGGAACTCTGAATGGAGAACAGGAAACGTAGTTCATTCCTACTTGATGACAAAAAGCAACTGATTTCGGATCCCCGCCGTGTTCTCCGCAAATCCCAATCTTTAAATTCTTTTTTGTTTTCCTTCCTCTTTCAATCGCTATTTTAATCAACTCCCCGATCCCCTCAAAATCAATCGTCTGAAAAGGATCATATTTAAGTATTCCGCGGGTCAGATAGTCAGGTAAAAATCCGCCGATGTCATCTCGGGAAAAACCAAATCCCATTTGAGTTAGATCATTAGTTCCAAATGAGAAAAATTCCGCCTCTTTTGCCATCTCGCCGGCCGTCAAACACGCTCTCGGAATCTCAATCATCGTTCCGACCAAATAATTTAATTTTTTTATTTTAAACTTTTTCAAAACTTCTTCATAGACCCGTTTTATAATCACAGTTTGATGAGCCAACTCCTTTACATCACAAGTAACCGGAATCATTATCTCCGGCTCCACTTTTATTTTTTCTTTCAATAGTTCGGCGGTCGCTTCAAAAATTGCCCGCACCTGTGTCTCGGTAATTTCCGGGTAAGTAATTCCCAGGCGGACGCCACGGTGGCCCATCATCGGATTATTTTCGTGAAGCAGATTAGCTCTTTTTTGAAATTCCTCTAAATTTATTTTTAAACTTTTTGAAAGACTTGCTTGTTGTTTTTCTTCTCGGGGAACAAATTCGTGAAGAGGCGGATCGATCAGTCTTATTGTTACCGGGAAACCTTTCATCACCCGCAAAGTTCCTTTAATATCTGCCTTCATATATGGGAAAAGTTCGGAAAGTGCGATCTTTCTTTCCGCTTCAGTTTTTGAAACGATCATTTTTCGGAGAAGAAATAAAGCTTTATCACTTCCTACGCCATAAAACATATGTTCAATTCTAAAAAGCCCAATCCCTTCGGCCCCGTACATTCGGGCTCGCTGAGAATCTTCTGGAGTATCGGCATTGGTACGGATTTTAAGGCGTCGATATTTATCACAAAATTTTAAAAATTCCAAAAGTAATTTATTTTCCAAAGAGGCGTCAATCATTTTCAGGGAACCCTCGTAAAGATTTCCCTTTGTGCCGTTGAGGGTAAACCAGTCACCCTGTTTATAAATTTTATTTCCGATCGTCATTGTTTTTTTTGAGTAATCAATCTGGACCGCTCCACAACCAACCACACAGCATTTTCCCCAACCCCGGGCAACGAGCGCCGCGTGCGATGTCATGCCGCCCCGGGCCGTTAAAATGGCTTGAGCCGCCCTCATTCCCTCGACGTCTTCAGGATTGGTTTCTTCTCTGACTAATATTACTTTTTTTCCGTTTTGAGCCCAGGCTACTGCGTCGCCGGCGTTAAAAACAATCATTCCGCTGGCTCCACCTGGGCCCGCCGGAAGTCCATGAGCCACCGGTTTACTTTTCATCTCTACCTTGGGATCAATAATCGGGTGGAGAAGTTCGTCAATTTGAGAGGGAGTGACACGGGCAACCGCCATTTTTGGAGTAATTAGTTTTTCCCGAACCATATCGACGGCCATTTTAATTGCCGCCGGACCGTTTCTTTTTCCGATTCGGCATTGGAGCATAAAAAGCTTACCTTTTTCGATTGTGAATTCAATATCCTGCATATCTCGGTAATGTTTTTCCAATCTTTTTTGGTATTCAAAAAGTTGCCTGTAAAGTTTGGGCATGCCTTTTTCCAAACTCAGCAAATTTTTATTGTGATCATTTTTTGAGTCTTCATTGATCGGGGCTGGCGTCCTAATACCGGCAACTACATCCTCGCCTTGAGCATTAACCAAATATTCTCCGTAAAATTTATTTTCACCATTGCCGGGATTTCTGGTAAAAGCAACACCGGTTGCTGAGTCTGTTCCCATATTTCCAAAGACCATTGATTGGACGTTGACAGCCGTCCCCCACTCATTTGGAATATTTTCAATTTTTCGGTAAGAAACAGCTCTTTTTCCATTCCAGGAAGAAAAGACAGCTCCAATAGCTCCCCAAAGTTGCTCATATGGATCATCAGGAAAATCTTTTTTAAAAACTTCCCTGACTTTTTCTTTAAATAAAACACACAGTTTTTTAAGATCTCCGGCATCTAGGTCGGTATCGTTTTTGACCTTCCTCTTCGCCTTCATTTGATTCATTATTTTCTCCAGTTGTTTGCGGATACCCTTTTCTTCATTTTCTGGTTCAATACCGCTGGCTTTTTCCATAACTACATCGGAATACATCGTGATCAATCGTCTATAAGAGTCGTAAACAAAACGCTCATTTTCCGACTGTTTTATCAGTCCAGGAATAGTTTTTGAAGTTAAACCAACATTTAAAATCGTCTCCATCATTCCTGGCATCGACCGTCTGGCTCCACTCCGGACTGATACCAGTAACGGATTATTAATATCACCGAATTTTCTCGCCATCAATCCCTCAATTTTTTTGACTGATTTTGCTACGTCTTCGCGTAGACCTTTTGGATAAGAATTTTTATTGGAGTAAAAATAGGTGCAGACTTCGGTAGTAATAGTAAATCCGGGAGGAACAGGTAAACGAAGATCCTTATGTCCTGCCATTTCGGCTAAATTTGCTCCCTTACCTCCGAGAAAATTCTTCATGCTTTCGTTCCCCTCAGCCCGTCCTCCACCAAAAAAATAAATATATTTTTTGATCATAAAAGGATTTCAAATCCTATCATATGAAAAACTCTTTTGTCAAATACAAAACTATGTTATGATGAATTTATGTCTAAAAAGAAAAATATTGTTTGGTTTGAGGAAGTCGGAAAAAATGATGTTGGATTGGTCGGCGGAAAGGGCGCCAATTTAGGCGAAATGGTTAATGCTTCGCTCCCAATTCCTTACGGCTTTATAATAACTGCCCAAGCTTACTTTGATTTTGTTAAACAAGCCGGGATCCAAAATAAAATAATGTCATTACTGGAAAAACTTAATTATGAAAATTCTCACGAACTAGAGCAAGCATCAAAGCTTATTGGGGAAATTATAATAGCTTCAGAGTTGCCAAAAGATCTTGTCAAGGAAATCATTAATTTTTATGATAATTTGGAAATTAAAGAAAATAAATATTTTAAAAATAATCAATCTATTCTGAAAGCAGGTTTTTCAAAGATTAAATCTTTGTATCGAACTCCACTGGTTGCCGTCAGATCATCGGCAACCGCGGAAGATCTTCCGACCGCTTCATTTGCCGGTCAACAGGATACTTATCTAAATGTTAAGGGAGAGGCTTATTTACTAAAAAAAGTCAAAGAATGCTACGCCTCTCTTTTTACCCAGCGGGCAATTTATTACCGCCACGAACAAAAATTTGATCATAGCAAAGTTGGTTTGGCTGTTGTGGTTCAAAAAATGATTGAATCGGAAAAATCCGGAGTAGCTTTCTCAATCGACCCTGTCACCAATAATAAAAATAAAATAGTAATTGAAGCAATTTTCGGATTAGGTGAATATATAGTCCAAGGAAGAGTCACCCCAGACCATTACGAAGTTGATAAAAGATCACTGGTTATAATTAAAAAAGAAATCGGAAAACAAGATGTTAAGTTTGTCAAATCTAATATTTCAAACAAGGAAGTTAAATTGGGTAAAAGCGGATCTATTGTCAAGTTAACTGATCAAGAAATTCTTAAAGTTGCCCTCTTGGTACGAGATATTGAAAATCATTATTATTTTCCCCAAGATATCGAATGGGCTATCAAGGGCGACCGCACCTACATAATTCAAGCCCGCCCCATTACCACCACCCATACCAAAACCGATTCAACCGATTCTATCCGATTACATCTGATTTTATCTGGTTCACCCGCCTCCCCTGGGATTGGCGTTGGAGTTGTCAAAATAATTATGTCACCTCGCGAAATCGGCAAAATCAAACCTGGCGATGTATTGGTTGCTCCACAAACAAATCCTGATTATGTCCCGGCCATGAAAAAGGCAGCTGCAATTGTGACTGAAAAAGGGGGAAGGACTTCGCATGCAGCCATCGTTTCCCGTGAGCTGGGAATTCCGGCCGTCGTTGGAGCCGAAGGGGCTACAAGGATTTTGAAGGAGGGAATGGTTATTACCGTCAACGGTCTTAGTGGAGAAATTTTCAAAGGAAAAACCATATCTTCCCGAATCTCCCCAATCGCCCCAATTACACAAAAGAAGCTTCACACTGCCACAAACATTTATACAAATTTAGCCCAACCTGATGAAGTCCAAAGAGTCGCTAAAATGCATGTTGACGGAATCGGACTTCTAAGGGCCGAGTTTGTTATCGCCGAAATAGGCGTTCATCCAAAACAGTTTATCAAGGAAGGAAAACAGGAGATTTTTATCAGTCGCCTATCTCGAGAATTAATGAAATTTGTAGTTCCTTTTTCCCCACGCCCCGTAATCTACCGGGCAACTGATTTTAAGACCAATGAATACCGTAATTTAAAAGGTGGAAAAGAATTTGAACCTCACGAAGAAAATCCGATGCTTGGATTTCGTGGAGCCTATCGTTACATTGCTAATCCCGATGTCTTTGAAATGGAGTTAAAAGCGATTAAAAAAATTTGGGAAAAAGGTTATCGAAATCTTAACTTGATGATTCCTTTTGTACGAGTACCTTGGGAATTGATAAAAATCAGACAGATGGTAGAAAAAAGCGGGTTATTAAGTTATTCAGAATTCAAATTATGGATTATGGTTGAGGTCCCTTCCTGCGCCTTAAATTTAGAGGAATTTATAAAAATTGGAATAGATGGGGTTTCGATAGGAACTAATGATTTAACTATGATGTTGCTTGGAGTTGATCGGGACAGTGAGGAAGTATCCAGTGTTTACGACGAGCGAACGCCTGTAGTATTAAACGTACTAGAATATATTGTAAAAACCTGTCGAAAATTTAATATTACCTGTTCGATGTGCGGACAGGCGCCGTCTGATTATCCGGAAATTGCAGAAAGAATGGTTAGAGTGGGAATAACAAGTCTTTCGGTTACACCGGACGTCATAGACCGAACTAGACAAATAGTTTTTGACGTCGAGAAAAAACTCTACAAAGAAAAAAGCAAAAAATAGCACTTCATTTTATTTGTTATTTATAATACAATGAAATTGAATGTGTTTTATGTGTCATTCTCGCGTAAGCGGGAATCCAGACTATATATACCTTATATGCCAACTATAAAAAAAATCATCGCTAACGAAATCATTAATTCCCTCGGCTACCCTACTCTTCAAGGCAAGCTTTTTTTAGATGATAATCGTTTCATTATTTCAAATATTTCCTCGCTCGATCCGGAAGCAAATATATCCGTTAAAGAACTTAGAGATAATGATAAAAGTCGCTATAACGGATTGGGCTGTATGAAAGCTGTTTCCTATATCAATAATTTAATAGGCCCAAAACTTGTTGGGGTTTCTCCGCTAAAACAAGAAGAGATTGATAATTGGCTATTAAAGGCGGATGGGACAAAAGATAAAAGTCAGCTTGGAGTAAACACAATTAGTCTTATTTCAAAATTGGTTGCCAACGCAGGCGCACTCATATCTAATAAACAACCATATATCTATCTTAATGAAAAATTTATTCAATCTTCACATCTCACCCTTGAGGTAAAAAAACTACCTACCCCGCTATTTACTTTATTGACCGCCGGGAAAGGCGGGCAAACCGACCTAGATTTTAAAGAATTTTTAATCTTTCCTTCGTCAGCTTTTCCTTACCATCAGTCGTATCAAATAAGTGTTGATCTTTATCATAATTTAAGAAAACTTTTTAAGATGAAGTTTTTTACTAATCTTGATGCCCTTGATGCCATCAAACAATCTGTCGAGTCAATGAATTTTCATTTTGGACAAGATATATTTGCCAGTATTAATTTTCAGGCGGAAACTTATTTCAACCAGCGTTATACGATCAAAGATAAAGAGCAACCATTGACCAGCGAAGAATATATTAAATATATAAAAGAAATCATTAAAAAATACTTACTTCTCGTTATAATCGATCCACTCGAGGCAAACGACTTAATTGCTAACAAAAACTTTTCTGAAGATATTAAAACGGACTTTTATTTAGCCAGCGAAAAACCAAAATTATTTAATCAGATTACAACTGCAGTTTTGAAATTTGGTGAAATTGGTACAGTAACTGAATTTTTTGATCAAGTAATAAAATTAAAAACCAATAAATTAAATTACATCATTTCTGCAGGGCATGGAGAAACTAACGACGACTTTGTTGCAGATTTAAGTGTTGCACTCCAGTCCGATTTTATTAAATTTGGACCACCGGTCCACTCTGAAAACGTCACCAAGTATAATAGATTGTTGGATATTGAGAAAGAGTTAAAATTATCATGAGAAAATATTAGCTGGATTTGTCATCCCCGCGTAGGCGGGGATCCAGTCTATAATGACATTTTTAAACATTTTAATTATGATAGGAAAGATTAAGGGTAAATTAGTCGAGGTTGACGGTAACATCGGATTAATAGAAACTTCCGGCGGCGTCTTTTACCAAGTTTTTCTACCTTCTTCCCTAATCCCTAACCGTCTAGTCCCTAATCCCTCTCCTATTGAATTGTACACGTACTTACAAGTCCGCGACGACGCCCTGGTTCTTTTCGGTTTTGAAACTAAAAAACATCACGATTTTTTCAAACTACTTTTGACGGTGTCCGGTGTTGGACCGAAGACGGCTTTTTCAGTCATCTCCGCTATCAAATTAGACCAACTAGTTTCATCTGTCCAATCAAATGACGTTGATGCTTTTACTCAAGTACCAGGTTTAGGTCGAAAGACGGCCATGAAAATAATTCTTGAGCTTTCTTCTAAATTAAAGAGCGACTTTGATATGAGTAAGATGGTACTTTCTGATGATGATCAAACTGCCGTCAGCGCTTTAGTTTCCTTAGGCTATAAATCCTATGATGCTAAAAAAATTATTTCTAAACTGCCTAAGAATTTAACTGTTGAAGAAAAAATCAAAAAGGCTTTGCAGGGTCATTCCCGCGGAGGCGGGAATCCAAGCTAAATATACCCTTTAAAAATTTTTATTTCTTCCAGCAGAAGTTTCGTAGTAGTTGGCTTCAACATAATTTTCCCTATTTAGTGTGTTCACCACCTTTAAATATTGTTCTTTTTCAACTATTGTTCCTTCTTTTATATTTATATTTTGAATCATATGATTTATAAAAATGAAAGGAGCTCCGAGGATACTATAATCTAGACCTTTTAATTTGTTGCCTGTTTCACTTCCAAGCGCAACAACTATTTGTTCTTTAGAAACACCTATCCCTAATTTATATACTTTAAGTTTACCATCCTCAATGGTGGTTTTTATAGGCCTTTTGTTTATTGTTCCTGTTACTTTTACTGGCATTTTTTAATTATACTATAGGGCCTTTAAATTTTCAACTGATTTTTATAAACGTTATAACTGTTATAATAATTGTAATGATTATACCAAAAGCTGAAGAAAATCTTCGGCCAAAATTATTAAAAGACTACATAGGTCAAGAGAATGTTTCCAAGACCTTAAAGATGTTTATTGATGCCGTCAACAAACGTGGTAAACCGTCTGAACATATTCTTTTTTACGGCCCACCGGGAATCGGAAAAACAACTCTGGCTTATATTGTTGCCAATGAATTAAAAGGCGAAATGAAAGTCACTTCGGGAGCTACAATTACAAAAACCGGTGATCTGGCTGCGATTTTGACGAATCTGAAAGATAACGATGTTCTTTTTATTGATGAAATTCACAGGCTGCCAAAATCGGTTGAGGAAATGCTTTACCCGGTCATGGAAGAGTATTCGCTGGATATAATAATTGGTCAAGGACCGTCGGCGCGGACTGTCCGTCTTCCGGTTCCAAGGATAACAATCGTTGGAGCAACAACAAAACTAGCCTTACTTTCCGCACCTCTACGAGATCGATTTGGTCTTATACTCAGAATAGATTTTTATGATATGGCTGAAATTGAAAAAATTGTAAAAAGATCGGCTAAAATTTTTGGTATATCTATTACGGATGAAGCGGCACATCAAATATCCTTGAGATCACGTAAGACGCCAAGACTTGCAAATAGGATTTTGAAGCGAGCCCGTGATGTTTTTGAAGTTGACAAACACAAAGAGATCGATAAAAAATTACTGGAAAAATTATTCGAATTACTTGAAATCGATGAGATCGGCTTAACTGATATTGATAAGCAATATCTGGAAATATTAGGAAAAAAATTTAATAATATTCCAGTTGGAGTTAGCACAATTGCTTCGGCAATCTCCGAAGACGTCCGTACCGTTGAAGAATTCATCGAGCCATATTTATTGCGGCTTGGATTTATTAAAAAAACCACTCGAGGAAGAGTACTTACTCCTAAAGCACTGAGTCACTTAAAGATTCGTGTCATTCCCGCGCTTGCCCTGAGTTCCACCGAAGGGGAGGCGGGAATCCAGACCAAAATCACTTTTTAATTTTGTAGGGTCGGACCCTCGTGTCCGACCTTGTTATAATGTATATTATAGTATGTTTATCGACGAAGCTAAAATAATGGTCAAAGGCGGGCATGGTGGCGCAGGACGCGTCGCTTTTTTTAGAAATAGAAAAGGACCTTCAGGTGGTAACGGCGGGCCTGGAGGCGATGTTTATGCGGTAGCAAGTGGTAACCTGACTCAACTTGCCACGTTTATTTCAAAAATCAAATACATCGGCGAGAATGGTGGCCCAGGCGGTCCAAATCAACGGACCGGTAAATATGGCGATGATTTACTTATAAAAGTTCCCATTGGGACAACATTTATCGACGTTGTCACCAAAGCAGAAATTACCGTCAATGAAAAAAATCCTAAATATTTACTCTGTCGTGGAGGACTTGGAGGCCTAGGAAACAGCGCTTTTAAGTCACCAACAAACAGAGTTCCTCAACAGGCCGAACCCGGAAAAGAGGGACAAGAAAGAAATTTCAGATTAATTTTGCGCTTAATCGCTAATTTTGGACTGATTGGACTTCCCAACGCCGGCAAAAGTAGTTTGTTAAACAAATTAACCAGTGCCAATGTAAAGACAGCAAATTATCCTTTCACAACCCTTGAACCAAACCTTGGTGTCTATAACGGCAAAGTAATTGCCGACGTCCCCGGTCTAATTGAGGGCGCCTCAACCGGCAAAGGACTTGGAATAAAATTTCTAAAACACATCGAAAAAGTCGACATGATCTTTCACTGTATCTCTGTAGAGACGCAAAATCTTGCGTCTCAGTACAACACCGTCATTAATGAATTAAAAACTTACAATCCCCGATTGCCAGAAAAAAAATCAATTATCTTATTGACAAAAATCGATTTGATTGATGAAAAAGAAGTGAATAAAAAATTAAAGGAATTAAAAGAATTTAATAAAGACGTTCTGCCGGTATCGATTTACGACGAGGAATCACTGGAGCAACTTAGGAATATTCTTAATATGTGATTTGGTGTCATTCCCGCGTAGGCGGGAATCCAGACTAAATATTCCTCTTTGTTTTTAAGATGTGATTATAGACTGGATCCCCTTCTTCAAGGGGATGACAATCTAAAACTTTAAAATATTTTATGAATAAAACACCTTTTACAAAGCAGGGTTACGAAAATCTCGTTAATGAACAAAAAGAACTAACAAAGACCCGAGTCGATGCTGTTGCTAATTTAAAGACAGCCCGTGAGATGGGCGATCTTAGCGAAAACGCCGCCTATCGGGTCGCCCGCTCAAAACTTTCATCTGTGGACCGCCGCCTCCGATTTTTAACTAAAATTCTTGATAACGCATATATTATGAAAGTTGATTTTAAGGGTACTGTTGATGTTGGGTGTTTGGTTACCGTTGAAACAAATACGGCTAACCAAACCTACCAAATCGTCAACAGTCACGAATCAGATATTGCTAATGGAAAAATTTCTTATTACTCCCCCGTCGGCCGAGCTTTGATTGGCAAGCGAGTCAATGATGTGTTTGAAGTAACAACTCCCAACGGAAAAATCTCCTACAAAATCAAAGAGATAAAAATTGCTTCGTAGGGAACGACCACCGTGTCGTTCCAACAAACATATCCTTCGCATTT
>CAYHOJ010000026.1:0-9744 GCA_964358305.1 uncultured Gammaproteobacteria bacterium
ATTGAGCCAACCTTTGGGCTTTCAAGATTATTGATCACGATTCTAATTAACGCTTATCATGAGGAAGAGGTGAATGGTAAAAAAAGAGTTGTTTTAAAATTAAAACCAAGTTTATCTCCAGTTAAAATTGCCATATTTCCTTTACAAAAGGATGAAAAACTGAAAACTAAAGCTTTAGATCTTTTTAACGATCTAAAAAAGATTTATATCTGTGAATTTGATGACTCAGGAAATATTGGTCAAATGTACCGACGCCAGGATGAAATAGGCACTCCTTTTTGTGTTACAATTGATTATAAGACGATTGAAGATAATATGGTAACAGTGAGGGATAGGGATACCATGAGGCAGGAAAGAATAGAAATTGGTAAATTAAAGAATTATTTAGCAACTAAACTAGAGTCATCCCCGTGAAAACGGGGATCCAGGAACGCTTGGATTCCCGCCTACGCGGGAATGACAGTAGTTATAAATTTTAATTAAATATGAAATTAAATCGCAAGAGGATGATGATTTTAGGTGGAATATTTTTGCTACTTTTTATTTTGTCAGGCTATTGGTTGTTTATTGGAAGAAAAGCTTCTACCAATAAAATAAATAAGCAAACAATTCCTTCGGATGGAGCTATTCCTACCATTGATAGTTCAGTGAAAATTAGTTTGACAGCGTTAACAGAAAAAAAAGAAGTTTTGCTTTCAATAAAAAATATGTCCTTAAACACGATAGGTTTAGAATATATATTGTCATATGAAACTGTTGAAGGAGGATTACAAGGTGTTAATAGTACGGCGGAAATAACCGGACGCGATTTTGAAAAAAAAATAACCTTGGGTACATGCTCATCTGGGACGTGTGTTTATCATAATGTTAAGGACAAAATAAAAGTAGAATTGGTTTTTAAAGGAGATTATGGAGCGAAGAACTTTACTAAAGAATATGAGTTGTAAATTAAAAACAGAAAGGGGTGTTTTAGTTTATGCCAATAATTAAATCAGCTATAAAAAAAGTTAGAAAAGATAAAAAAAGAACCAAAGTAAACAGTCTTTATATCAAATCTTATCAAACGACATTGAAAAAAATCAGAAAGGGAGGGGCTGATGTAAAAAAATTAATTAGCTTATTTTATTCTCAAGTTGATAAAGCCGTTAAACACCATGTGATTCATAAAAACAAAGCTACAAGATTAAAATCACGAGTCAGTAAAAAAATTTTAAAAAAGAAATGAGATACAAAATAAATTTGTTAGAAAAAAAAGATATTGGTCTCTTGGACAAATTAACTTTTTTCAGTCTCAATTATTTACGATATATTATTGTTATTACCCAATTAGTTGTAATTGGAGTCTTTTTTTATAGGTTCCAAATCGATCAAAAAATTATAGACCTAAAGGAGGGAGTGGAACAAAAAAAAGAAATAGTTAAAATAGTTTTACCGTTTTTGAATGAAGTAGCCAAAATTGATAAAAAGACATTAATTATAAACGAAACTCTCCTTAAGCAAAAAAAATTCAGTGAAATGGTTGATTATTTTATTGCTTCATTCCCGGAAACAATTTCTTTAACTAATATGGAAGTAAAAAACGAATCTATAAAAATTACCGGTGATGCCATAAATGCACAGCATCTACAAGCTTTTTATTCCTTATTAAAAAAAGAAAATAAATTCAAAACGGTAAGCCTTCAAAATATAAAAAAAACGGAAACAGGATATAATTTTGTATTATTTTTAGAAAAATTTATTAATACTTAAAAAAACTATGAACTTAGGCGTGATATCAAAATCAATTTTTGAAAAAAAAAGCGGAGATTATATTTTTATTATTTTTTTCCTCCTTATTTTTTCGGTCTTTATTATTTTTGCAATAAAACCATCGTTAGCTACGGCTTATTCGTTAAAAAAAGAGGAAATTGATTTAGTAAAGATTGACCAGGTTTATGAAGAGAAGATAAACAACATTAATCTAATTCAAGCACAAATAGAAGAAAATAGAGATAATTTACCTTTAATCAATCAGTCAATTTCTGAACATCCGGAGGTAAATAAAATTATTGAAGATATAAAAAAAATTGCTGATAAAAATTCTCTAATGCTTAATAAAGCCAGTATAGTTGATATAAATTTTTCTAAAACTAACAAAGAAAAACAAAATGTTAAATTGAAGATGGAAGTGACTACCAGCTTTGAAAACTTAAAAAAATTTATGGCAGACATACTTGATCAAAGAAGATTAAAATTAATTGATGAGTTGATAATTAGTAGGGATAAAGATTCAAGCGACTCTGGAGGTTTAAAAGTTAACTTAACAATTGATGGTTATTATTTATGAACAGAAAAGAAGTATTATTATTATCGATAGGAGTTTTTTTGACCGTAATTGCGTGGTTAATTGCGGATATTTATCATGCCTCAACTGAGGATAAAATAAAATCAAGGATGAGTCTGCCTCAAGTATATCAATATAAAATAAGTAAAGATCTGCTTGAAACATTAAAAAATAAAACTGAGTAATTATGATATATTCCGACTTTTATGTACCCAGGGAAAATAAACTCCCTACAGTGATTGGTTTTTTATTTATATTTTTTATTACCGTTATTTTTTCAAGATTTTTCTTAGATTTAGCTGGCTCCTCTAAAGCATCATTAAAGGTAGCAAAAAGAGTTGAAATAGTAAATTTGTCACCAACTCAAACTAGTATTTTTTGGCAAACAGATCAGAAAGAGTCAGGTTGGGTTCTTTATGGAGAAGGAGAAAATAAAGAAAATAAAATCGTCTTTGATGAGAAGGACCTAAATAATTTAGACGAAAAAAAAGGTAAATACTTAATTCATTTAGCAACATTGAAGGAATTAACACCAGGAAAAAAATATTTTTTTAAGATTATAACCGATAATAATCAAATTATAGTTCAACCTGATGGAAATCCCTTTAATTTCATAACACCTCAGAGCAATCTTAGTGGCTTACAAAATATCAGTCCGGCTTTTGGCAAAGTTTTACGTTCAAATTCCGTTGATCCTTTAACTAATTCTTATATTATTTTAAGTGTCAAAGGCGGTTATTCGCTTTTGACTCGAATAAAGTCAGAAGGCGACGGCAGTTGGCTTATTCCTTTAAATCAAATATATGGTAAAGATAACCAAAACATTTTAACAATATCTGATAAAGATAAAATAATAATAGAAATCATAACTAGTGAGGGAGAGGGGTTAACGATTACGACTGTTAAATCTAAAATTTCCCCTTTACCGCAAACGACAGTTTTTATTAAAGACAAAAACTTTTCTTTTGTTGAAGAAGACAATATCTTATCAGCAACCACAAATTTGGGTACTGCAAACAATAACCAAACTGAAATTCTCTATCCAAAAGAAGGCTCCTTAATTCCTGGAAGTATTCCCTTAATAAAAGGAACTGCAATTCCTTTGACTAAACTTGAGATTACGGTTAATTCTAAAAAAACTTATTCCTCTGTAATAACAAGTGATAATGAGGGCAATTGGAGTTACCTTCTTCCGGAAGATCTGGAATTAGGGCCACATACGATTGTGATAAAAACAAAAGATAAAGAAGGAAAGCAAGTGACGATAAAAAGAAGTTTCACTATGATTGCTCAGCAAGGCAACGAAGGAAGAGTGTTAGGAACGGCTACAGGTGAGCCAACAATTGTTTTTACCGTCACACCTATTCCCCCTGTTTCTACAACCCCTCTCAATATAACCACGACTCCACCAGTCAGCGGAAATAATTTTCTTGGGACGATTTTTGGCAGTTTGTCATTAATTATCATTGGTGGAGGAATTCTTCTTGCTTTTTGAGTTAATTTATCGTTAAAATGATTTTATGGATGTTTTTAATCTTTTGTCTTATATTAATAAAGTAAGTCTGTTTGCTTTTTTCATTACCACTTTGGTTGTTAGTTATCAAATCTATATTTTAAAAAAAGAAAAATCTAGAGAAAAAGCACCAAAAATTCCGGATTTTAAAGAGAAAAACAACTTTAATGTAGCTACTAATTTTACTAGTCTTCCAAGTTTTTTAACAAAAAAAGAACTTAAAGCAGTTAATTACTCAAAGTCGGTTTTTTTAATCATCTCTTTATTGACGATAATTATTGTTATTTTTGTAGTATCTTTGATTAATAAAAATAACTCTACTAGCAATCAGGCGTTAGTTAATCCCCCAACCGTTATTTCGCCAGCGCCGACTCGTAAACTTACATCGCCAACTGTTATGCCAACCGTTATGTCAATCGTTACACCAACCGTTATGCCAACCGTTACACTGACACAGACACAATTGACTCCTACGGTATTGCTAACGATCGTTCCTACCGAAATTATTTTAGCACAAGCTCCCAGTTCAACGCCAGTATTAAATCCGACTAATGGTCAAAAAATCACCGGTGTTGTACCTAAAGTTCTTCCGGAAACAGGCAGTTGGAAGAAAGGATTTCTTATTATTGGAGTTGCAATTTCAACTATCTTCTTTTCTTTTTGGTTTTAATTGTTCACAATCGCTTTTTTGAATTAGCCGGCAATCAATATATTTGTGTACGATTCCCATGTCGTCGTTGATTGGGGTTAAAACCCAAAGCCCGTCATATCTCTCAAGATTTGTTACGGGATTTATAAAAAAATCTTCCGAAAGGACGATCTTTTCCTGTTTAAAATTTTTCATAAAAACAATATTCTTTAAGATAATCGCCACTTGTTGATTATCAATATTTCTCTTAACCAGTTTATCCATCAGATCATAAAGTTTTTTATATTGATTTAGGTCAGATTTTTTACCAAAAGAAATCAATTTATTTTTGATAGCTTCAATAACTTTTTGCTGTCTTTTTTCCCGGGCAAAATCGGTACCCTCAGATCCTTCCGCATGCCGGGATCGGACAAAGTTTAAAGCAGTCTGACCATCCATAGAAGATACTCCTTTAGTAAAAGAGATTATTTTATAGCGGCATTTATATTCAAGGTCATTATTGCATAAATCGTTTTCCTTTCCAGTAATTGGAAATTCTTTATCAATAAAAGAATTTTCAACATTAACCTCAACTCCTCCGATAAAATCAATCAATTCTTCAAATTGGTCAAAATTAATTGCAGTAGCGTAGTGAATAGGTTGACCAATAATTATTTCTACTTCAGCTTTAGCTAAAATAAATCCGGCCCCTTTTTTTTTGGCTTCGCCATATGCATAGGCAGAATTAATTTTGTCATGTAAGGCTTCGCTCCAGACGTCGCGTGGAATTGAGATAGTCACCAAATGATTGGCTTTCAGGTCATAACTGACAACAACGATTGAATCGGAAAGATTAGGCCCTTCACGATCGGCGCCAGCAATGCCTAAAAGAAGAATATTAACATGATTATTGTAAGTTTTTAGTCCATCTAAGGAAAACAAGGTTTTGATAGGGGAGACGTGAAGGGTTTTGGTGACAAAAATATAATAAGGGCGGAGTAAGATTACGAGAGTTATTAAAATGAGAGAAGCAATAATAGCTAGTTTTAATTTGAGAGTCATATTTCAATCAATTTATTGTTTATAATTATACTTCATGGATCTTAATATTCTCAAACATCTAAATACAAAACAAAAAGAATCGGTGATCAATTATAGCGGACCAACGGTTATTTTGGCTGGTGCCGGATCGGGTAAAACAAGAGTATTGGTGACTAAAGTTATCTATTTAATTAAAGAGAAGAAGATCAGTCCTTCATCAATCGTCATGCTGACTTTTACCAATAAAGCCGCCACCGAAATGAAAGAAAGAATTGGTAAACAACTTGGAGGTAAAGCTAATTTAGGTTTTGTTGGCACATATCATTCTTTTTGCGTTAGAATTCTCCGTCAATTTTGGGAATCGGCTGGTCTGGATAAAAATTTCATTATTTACGACGATAATGATCAAAAAACACTAATTAAACAGATAATCCAGGAAAAAAAACTCGAAAAGAAGACTCCCGGTTACTTTTTGTACTACATTTCTTTGGCAAAAAATCAGATGATTACTCCGGAAAATTTTTTGGAAAATTTTAAATTTCATCAGGCCGCCCTAGTTGCCGACGTTTACTATCATTATCAGAAAAAACTGGAGAAAAATAGGGGGGTTGACTTCGACGACCTGCTGATCAAAACCGTTTATTTACTACAGAAAAATGATGATGTCCTGGAATATTACCACAACAAATATAAATACTTTCTCGTCGATGAATTTCAGGACACAAACTTTGTCCAGTACTTGTTAACCAAATTATTGGCGGAAAGGTCAAAAAATGTTACTGTTGTTGGTGACTTTTCCCAAAGCATATATTCATGGCGGGGCGCCGATATTACCAATCTCAAAAAATTTGAAAAAGATTTTCCCGGCGCCAAAACTTTTTATCTAGAGGAAAACTACCGGTCCACCCAGAAGATCCTTGATTTTGCCTTCAATATTATTTCAAAAAATTCCACCCACCCGATTCTTCATCTGTTTACGGATAATAAACCAGGAGAAGACGTGACCTTTTATCAGGCCGGTAATGAACAGGAGGAGGCAATATATGTGGCCGAAGAAATTGTCAGATTAATTAGCGTTAACAGTCAATTAGAGCCTCCAAATTTTGCAATATTATATAGAACAAACGCACAATCGCGGGTGCTTGAAGAAGTCTTGCTCCGTTATGGAATGCCCTACATCCTGGTTGGAGGAACGAGATTCTATGAGCGTAAAGAAATTAAAGATGTTTTAGCCTATCTTAAATTGTTAATCAATCCCAATGAATCAGTATCGCTGGAAAGAATTAAAAAACTGGGCAAGAATCGTTTTGAAAAATTCAAGAAACTTTATAAAGAAACAAAAGATAGATTAGAGACTTATTCAACCGATGAAATCATTGAAAAACTTTTTCAAAATGTTGACTATTTAAAACTGTATGATGTTGAAGACGAAGAAGATTTCAGCCGATTAGAAAATATTAAAGAGTTAAAATCGGTCGCCGTCAGTTTTCCTAAGTTGATGGATTTTTTGGAACAGGTGGCCCTAGTTGAGTCTGAATATTCTCAGCATGAAAAAGAAACCAAGGACAACAGGCGATTAGTTTTGATGACCCTTCACCAGGCCAAGGGCCTTGAATTTGACCATGTTTTTATCGTTGGTGTTGAGGAAGGGTTGCTCCCACATTCACGTTCAATAGATGATCAATTTCAACTTGAAGAAGAACGGCGTTTATTTTATGTTGGGATAACCCGGGCCAAAAAAGCTCTTTATATTACCAATACCAGAAAAAGATTCATCTTCGGCTCACAAGGCTATTCAACTCCCTCAAGGTTTATTGCGGATGAGGAGATTTCATATTTATAGGTTAGGACAAGGTGGCTAATCACAAAAACTTTGGAAAAGTGATAAAATATAAACAATGATTGATGATTCGTTGTATAAATCACTAGACGAAAAAATTTTATTAGAAGCGGACTCAGGCTTATTTGATAGAAGCCGTCAGAAATCAAGTCGATCAAAAGCAGACCTTTTTGAATTATTACTAGCTGTAGAATTAAATCAATATTATAAACTCCCTTACCTAGATTTAGAAATAGAAATGAAGAAGCTAATTAGTAAAATTATGGATTTTAAAGATGGGTTCGTTAGGATTGAGGAACAAAAAAATAGAGTAAAATTTTTACTACCATTTTTAGTTAAAGAGCTAGATAAATTAATAATAACCGATGGTAAACCAATAGAAGTACGATGGATTGGAAGAAAGTGGCAAACAAATAAAACGTTGTCAGATATTAATATAAAGTTTTTTTCAGGGAAAAATATTGGCATATCAACCAAATCAACAAGATCTGGTAAGGGAACTCAGAAAAATATCGGACTGAAAGAATTAAAAAGGTTTTTAGGTTTAGACATCGATAAAGAGCTTATAAAAATGAAAAATGATATTATTTTGGAGCTGGCTGATAAGAATAAAGAGCTAAAAGAAATTTCAAAAAGGGGCATTTTTTTTATTAAAAAAAATAAATATAAATATTCGATAATTCAGACTGTTGGGAAAAAATATGGTATTCCTTTACAGCAGTTAGCAGTGAAAGAGAGTGTGAAAAAATTTAACGGTCTTAGCTTAAACAAAAAGAAAGATTTTTTGGAATTTATATTTGGTATAAAAGACAGTGAGCTATTACTTAATGTTCTTGTCTCAGGCAAACACGTGGAAATTTATTGGAACAAAAGTTTGGACGAATTAGTTAGTAGCAATCTCATGGCAGTTAGTGAAGGAGATAAGGGGTACCAAATAGTATCTGACGGTAAAAAAATTGTTAGGATTCAAGTAAATTTTACTAATGGGATAGGTATAAGTGCTTTTTGTGAGAGAGCCTTTTTATAAAAACTACATATCTAAAGGAAATAGTTTTTCGAGTTCATTTTTTGATATTTGAGTATTTCCAGTGAGATATTGTAATAAGTCTATTTTTTCTTTTGAATTTAATTGACTAGTTATTTCTTCAAGACTGATATTATTATTTTTACCATTAATCAAAACAAAATTTAATTGTTCATTTTTGTCTGGAGGATAGATCACATTAACATGATTTTCAGCAATAAATCTTACTCCTTCAGAAATCATTGCGGCTTTAAGTTGACTATTTCCAACCGATCCTACTATTCTATTTACAACAATAGCCGGACCAATATCATGATTATTACTTTTTACATATTGAAGTTTATCTTTGAGATGTAATTTTAATCCTGTTGAAGTTATATTTTTTGCCCAAATTAACAAAGTACCTGCCTCTGGATCATTTGTAAGCAAATCTTTATTTTGATTCCAAACAAGTCTTCCTGTTTTGACTGAATAGTTTAATTCCTTTAGAGTTTTTTTCCCTTTAAAAGCATTCAATAAATGATTTGGTCTTTCAGTAAAAATAGTAATTCCATTCTTTTTAAAAATATAATCATGTTTATTCTTGGTTTTTTTAAGTACCAAGAGCATTACTGTTTGCTGAGCACCATGAAATAATTTTGGACTTTTTAAAATTGACAGACTTTCGATATTAGAATGTTTAATTATGTATTCTCTTAACTTATTAAAATAAGCTCCATTATTCATAGAGGGTGGAACAACATAGGCTACGTACCCATTTTCTTTTACCAAATCTAAACCTAATTTTATGAAAAGATTAAATATATTTGTTCGTCCATTAAGCACTTCTTTATATTTGTTTTTGATATCTTCATTAGGTTGAAATTCGAAGTAAGGAGGATTTCCTATAACAATATCAAATTTTTCTTTGACATTCTTTGTTAAAGAATCAGTTAACTCAAGTTTTGCTTTTGGAGAAATTTTTGAGCTTATTTCTATTAATTTTTTATCAATGTCCCATCCATAGAGCTCAGCTTTATTAAAAAATTTAGAGGCAGAAAGCAAAAATTCTCCAGTTCCGCAAGCAGGATCCAAGACTTTTATTTTTTTTTGATTTATAGGTAGTTTTCTTAATAATTCTTCTCTGATTGATTTAGGAGTAAAATATTGACCTTTAGATTTTCTATAATCTAAATTAGCACTGTTTATGTAATCAATTGTTAGTTCTTCAAATTCATTAAGTAGAAAATCATCCTTAATCATTAATATAATATTACCTAAAATAATTAAACATATGCATATATTTATATTAGGTGAACGAAAGTTCAATTACAAGCACATTTTTTGTAACTATTCAGTTCTCTCCAGAAGATCCTTTTAAAAGTAGATTTTGTAG
>CAYHOJ010000027.1:0-9601 GCA_964358305.1 uncultured Gammaproteobacteria bacterium
ACTGAAGAAGAAAATCAAGGCCTAATTTTGCAAACTCATTGACGAGGGGTATATATAGTCTAGTTGACTCAGCAACAGGTTCACTTCTAAGAATTTTATATCCAAAATTTTGCTTATATGACAATATTTCTGACTTTCCGTATTATACTATAAGATAAACTAAATTCAATAACGTAAATGTTTTGAATTATTAAAGAACTCGTTTGATAAATTCTGTTATACTTATTTCATTATTAATTACTAATAATTTATGCTTATATCACTCGGTTTGCTTGGAATACTAATTATCTATCTAGTCGCTCAGTATAATGGCTTTGTTGTTTTAAAAACCCGGATTCAGGAAGCGCTGTCTGGTATTGACGTTCAACTCAAAAGACGAGCTGACTTGATTCCTAACGTCATTGAAACCGTTAAAGGTTATGCAAAACATGAAAAAAGTGTTTTTACCGAAGTTACCAAAGCCCGAACTGCCTTAATGGGAGCTAAGTCTCCTCAGGAAAAAGCTGAAGCAGATAATATGCTAAGCGGAGCTTTAAAGTCCTTATTTGCCGTTGCCGAAGCTTATCCTGATTTAAAGGCCAATACGAACTTTCAAGATTTGCAAAGACAGCTAGAAGACACGGAGGATAAAGTCGCTTATTCTCGACAATTTTACAATTCAAATGTTTTGGACTTTAATACAAGGGTTCAAATGTTTCCATCAAATTTGATTGCCAATGCTTTTGCTTTTAAAGCCTTTGAATTCTTTGAAGCAGAAGAAGAAGCGAAGAAAAGCATTAAGGTCAAGTTTGACTAAATTTCTAATTACTAATTTCTAATTAACCTAAAAAATATCTAATGACAAATTAACCAATTGGAACTTGATTAGAATAATTAGATCAATTAGGTTAATTAGGTCAATTTTTCATGATGACTGTTTACAATCAAATTTCCGAAAATAAAGTAAAGACATTTTTTATAATGTTTTTTTTTATCCTAATTTTTTCTTCGTTCTTTTTTTTATTGGGAAAATATTTTGACTCTCCTTGGGGATATTTTTTCCTCGGATTTTTTATTTCTCTAGCTTCTTCCGTTGGAAGTTATTTTTACGGTGATAAACTGGTTCTTTTAACAACTGGTGCACAACCGGCCAATAAAAAACAGTTTTTTAATTTTTATACCGTGACCGAAAATTTAACTCTAGCAGCTGGTCTACCTATGCCAAATCTTTATGTAATTAATGATCCCTCACCTAATGCCTTTGCTACAGGCCGTGATCCTAAACACGCCGTTGTCTGCGTCACGACAGGATTACTGCAAATTATGGACCGGACCGAACTTGAAGGCGTCATTGCTCACGAACTCTCCCACGTCAAAAATTATGACATTCTTTTGGCTTCAATTGTAGCCGTTCTCGTCGGAACTCTGTCCCTAATTTCCGACTGGGTTATACGAAGCATGTGGTGGGGTCGGGGATCTGACAATAATGAAAGAGGTAACCGTAATCCGCTAATTTTAGTTTTGTTTATAGTCTCTTTAATCTTAACTCCGATTATTGCCACAATAATCCAATTGGCTATTTCCAGACGGCGGGAATATCTGGCCGATGCTTCAGCCGTCCTTTTGACCCGTTATCCGGAAGGACTTACACGGGCGCTCCAAAAATTAAAAGAAAATACTCAACCGTTGAATCGCGTAGCCTCATCCACCGCACACCTTTTTATTAATAATCCATTTAAGAAGAAAAATTCCTCCTTGTTTGTCAACCTATTTTCAACCCACCCGCCGATTGAAGAGAGAATTAGAATTTTGAAAAACATGTAATTATGTGCGGAATAGCTGGCTTTTACGGTTTTCGAGATGATAAGTTGATTAAGGAAATCTCCATGAAATTAAAACATAGAGGACCAGATGGCGAAGGGTTTTACATAGATGATAATTCAACTCTTCTAAATAGAAGGCTCGCCATAATAGATTTAGAAAGCGGTGACCAGCCCATTTATAACGAAGACAAATCAGTTGTTGTTGTTTATAACGGTGAAATTTATAACTATGAAAACTTAAAAAGAACCCTGATTGAAAAAGGACACAAATTCAGTACAAAATCTGATACTGAAATAATTGTTCACGGTTATGAAGAATGGGGGGATAAATGCTTTGATAAATTTAACGGCATGTTTGCCATTGCCCTTTATGACAAAAAAAAGAAAAAAACATTATTAATAAGAGATCATTTTGGCATCAAACCACTATATTATTCAATTCTCAATAATCAAAAACTAATCTTTTCCTCCGAAATAAAACCTATTTTTTACAGTGGATTAGTCAAAAAACAGCCAAATGATCGGATAATCTACCGCTACTTGAAATATCGGATTCATGACGATCAAAAAGAAACCTTTTTCAAAAATATCTTCCGTTTATTACCAGGTGAATTGTTAGAAATTACCGCTGAGAAGATAGTGGTGAAAAGTTACACCTCTTTTAAAGAAGATTTAATTAAATTATCTCAGGAACAAAAAACTCACCATGGTGACAGTGAGACTGTTGAACTATTTAAGCAAGAATTGATAAAAGCAATTAAATATCGACTGATTGCCGATGTTCCTGTTGGAACTTGTTTATCCGGAGGCCTGGACTCGTCAACTGTTGTATCCATCGTCAACAAACTTTTAATCGAACAGGTCAAGGAAGTACAATCTGTAGGAGATGTTCAAAAGACCTTTTCAGCTGTATTTCCAGGCGGAGCTAACGACGAGGAGAAATATATCGATAAACTAGGACAAGAGCAAGCAAATATAAAATTTTACAAAATTAGACCGACTTCAGAAAAGTTTTTTGAGGAAATTACAGATTTTGTCAGAACCCAGGAAGAGCCGACTATTTCAACCGGTCCTTATGCACAATACAAAGTGATGCAAGAAGCTCAAGGCAAAGTCAAGGTTCTTCTTGACGGGCAGGGTGCGGATGAAATGATGGCCGGTTATTTGCCCTATTATTTTGTTTATTTAAAACAACTTTGGAAAACTGGAAAATATTTTACGTTATTAAAAGAATCCTTATGTTCTCTTGATGTTATTACTCGCTACATAAAAGAAAAAATTTCATATTCCCTCTCACCAACAGAACTTTTAAACAGTAAATTTTCAGATCAGTTTAAAAAAGAAAAATTTGAAATTGAAAATAGCAACCTTAAAAAAAGACTTATTCAGGATATTTTCTCCAATAGTTTACAGTCGCTTTTGAGATATGAAGACAAAAATACTATGAGGTTTTCAATTGAAGGAAGAGTGCCATTTTTGGATTTTAATTTAGTTAGATATATTTTTAGTCTTCCGGATGAATACATTATTAAAAACGGTTGGAACAAATTTATCTTAAGGGAGGCAACCACCGATCTGTTGCCAAAAATTATAAACCGCAGACGCAATAAAATTGGCTTTACTACGCCGGAATACGAATGGTTTATGGGTAACAAAAAGAAAATCTTTGAAATATTCTTGTCAAAAACTTTTAGCGAAAGGAAATATTTTAATAGAACTAAAGTTTTGAGTGCTTTTCAAAAATTTATTGACGGTGAAGTAAATGATACGATGATTTTTTGGAGATTAATTAATGTTGAATTATGGCTTAGAGAATTTTTCGATATGAAAGTTCAAAAAGTTCATGGAAATGAAAAATTAAAAAAGGCTGATATAAAAATAAACGGAAAAATCTATTCCAGACATTTGATTAAAACCGAACCGTTTAAAAAGGGGGATGATTATGTAAATAAAATTTCAGAATATGTAGATAGGGTCATGAAAAAAACAAATGAACGTTGGTTTGTGGTTGTTTCTGAAAAAATTGTGGCAATTGCGCAAGGTAGAAGTCATTTTATCTGGGATATTAAACCATCTTTTTGGGCAAAAACTCTTTCAAAATACGTTAAAAAAACTCCTTATGGAATAGGATTAGGCAGTCCTTGGACAATGCAAATAGCTATTCAGGAAGTTGGTTTACTAAAAATTCTTTCAGCAACATTTATTTCTGTTATCACAAAATTTTTTGGAGTAAGCGGTATGTTTTATCGGATAGCCGGTGAAACAGTCCGCTCTATCGATGGGCCAACAGAATACTCACTGTATCCGTCTAACGTATCGGCAAAATTAGGGCCAAAGGAGCCGCAACTAGTCGCACAAAATATTAAATATCAAATAATAAATAACCAATCCCAAATATCAAATTTTTTAGGCGTAGTTGTGATTGATGCTAATGATATTGGCGTGAACATTTTAGGAAACTCAACCGGTCTTGAAAAAAAATTGATAGAAAAAATATTTAAAGACAATCCAATGGGGCAGACTAACGAACAAACTCCAATTACTTTAGTTATAATAAATTAATAAATATTATGTCTTTTGTTCATTTACACGTCCACACTGGTTACTCTCTGCTTGACGGAATGTGCCGGATTGATGACCTTATTGATAAGGCAGTCGCCGAGAAAATGCCGGCGGTAGCCATCACCGACCACGGCGCGCTCTACGGCGCTTTCAAATTTTTTGTCAAGGCACAGGAAAAGGGGATTAAGCCAATTATTGGTGTGGAAACTTATAAAGCAAAAAACTCACGTTTAGATAAAAAGGCCGGTGTTGATCGGGATCAATATCATTTGGTTCTTTTGGCTAAAAATTTAATTGGCTATCAAAATCTTCTTAAAATTATCACCAATGCGCACCTTGAGGGTTTTTACTACAAACCAAGAATTGATTTTGAAATTTTGGAAAAATATCACGAGGGCATTATTGCTCTATCTGCCTGTTTAAATGGGGAAATTCCCTCATTAATTTTAGAAAATCAAATTAAACAAGCCGAGATTATTTTAGAAAAATATTTAAAAATATTTAAAGATGATTTTTATTTGGAAATTCAAAGGCATCATGGTATTGAAGATCTTGATCGGGTAAATCGCGAGCTTGTCAGACTGTCTCGAAAATTTGGCGTCCCCCTGGTTGCCACTAATGACGTCCATTACTTGGAAAAAGAAGACGCATACGCTCAGGAAGTTCTCCTTTGTATCCAAACTCAGCGGACAATGATTGAAAAAAACCGTCCGATGTCAATGATTGACGTTCCCGATTATTATTTTAAGTCAACGGCCGAAATGAAAGGAAGCTTTATTGATTTACCGGAAGCAATTGAAAACACAGTCAAGATAGCTAATAAATGTAACGTTGAAATCCCTAACGGAAAATGGATATTACCAAAATTTCCTACTCCAAACAGTGAACCGGTTGACCGGTATCTAAACAAGCTCGTTGAAGAAAGAAAGAAAAGAGTCGCTTCATATTCTCAGGATTTAATTAATAAAAGAGTTCAATATGAACTTGACATAATCAACACCAAAGGTTATTCGACCTATTTTTTGATTGTTCAGGACTTTGTCAACTGGGCTAAAAGCCAGGGTATAGCCGTCGGTCCCGGTCGAGGATCAGTCGCTGGATCACTGGTTGCCTATATCCTTGGAATTACCGATATTAATCCGATTGACCAAAATCTGCCATTTGAACGATTTTTAAATCCCGACCGTCCCACTCCGCCTGATATTGATATTGATTTTGCCGATACCCGACGCGACGAGGTTTTAAAATATGTCACTAATAAATACGGGGAAGATAAAGTTGCCCAAATAATTACTTTTGGAAAAATGGAGGCACGGCTTTCTGTCCGTGATGTATCGAGAGCTCTTGGGTACTCCTATTCAACTGGCGATCGGCTGGCAAAGATGATCCCATTTGGAAAACAAGGATTTAATATGACGATTGCTCAGGCCCTGGAAGAGTCGGCTCAATTAAAATTTGCTTATCAGACCGAACCGGAAACTAAAAAGGTTTTAGATGTTGCCCGCCGGCTTGAGGGCTTACCCAGACATTCGTCAGTTCACGCCGCCGGTGTTGTTATTTCTGATAAAAACTTATCAGAATATGTGCCGCTTCAACGTGATAGTAAAGAGGGTAAGATTATTACTCAGTATGATATGTACTGCCTCGATCTAAACGCCGTTTCAAATCAAAAAGCGATTGGTTTATTGAAAGTAGATTTTTTGGGTCTTAGAAATTTAACCATTATTGAAGAGGCCTTAAAATATGTAGAAAAAAATTCAGGGGTGAAAATCGATATTCATCATGTTCCCATTGATGATAAAAAAACCTATGAATTAATCTCCAGGGGGGACACAGTTGGTATTTTTCAGCTTGAGTCCGGTGGGATGAAGCACTTGGCTAAAGAGCTTAAACCAAATAAATTATCTGATATTTCCGCTATGGTAGCCCTTTACCGACCGGGACCAATGGATCTGATTCCGGCTTTTTTGGAAGGAAAAATGAATGCCAAAAAAATAAAATATCCTCACCCTGACCTTAAATCGGTTCTTGAGGAAACTTATGGAGTTTTAGTTTACCAAGAACAGGTAATGGAGATTGCTCATAAATTAGCCGGATTCACAATGAGCGAAGCTGATAATCTTCGTATGGCGATGGGAAAAAAGAAAAAAGATTTAATGAAAAAAGACAAAGTAAAGTTTTTCCAAGGATGTTTTAAAAAAGGATACAAATCTGTCATGATCGAAAAGGTTTGGAACTTCATGGAAAAATTTGCGGCCTACGGATTTAATAAGCCACACTCGGCCTCATACGGCTTAATCGCTTACTGGACTGCCTATATTAAGGCTAATTATCCGGTTGAATATATGACGGCACTCCTGACAGCGGAGCTTCATGGCGTTGCCGGCCCCCAGCGGGAAATTAAAATGTCTCAAGCAATTGAGGAATGCCGACGAATGGAGATAAAAGTTTTACCTCCGGATATTAATAAATCAATATATAGTTTTTCTATTGAGGGGTCGGAAATTCGTTTTGGTTTGTCAGCTCTTAAAAATGTTGGTACGGCGGCCATAGATTCCATTCTTGAAGAGCGGGCAAAGGGAACTTTTCACGGGTTAAAAGACTTTTTATCACGGGTTGATTTGCGGCGAGTTAATAAAAGAACTCTTGAAAGTCTTATTAAGTCCGGTGGATTTTCTAATTTTGGCAATAAGGCTACCCTGATGTTAAATTTTCCACTTATTGTAGCTGATATACAAAGAATAAAAATAAAGTCTGAAAAAGGTCAATACGATCTTTTTGCAACTTCTGCCAAAGAAAAAATAACTGATAATTTTAAAATTATTCCTGAATATGAGGAGGACGTTTTGTTTACGATGGAGCGGGAAGTAATCGGTTTTTTGATTGGCAAAAATCCAATGGCAAAATTTAAAGCCATTATCGAAAAAAAAACGACAAAAAAAATCGGAGAAGTGAATATTCAAGATGCTAATAAACCTCTAATTCTTGCTGGCCTTATCAGCGGGAAAAAAATTGTTAAAACCAAAAAAAACAATGAAGAAATGGCCATTCTCCAAATATTTGATGAAAGCGGTACAATCGAAGTTGTTGTTTTTCCCCGAAGTTATACTATCTTAAAGTCTTTCTTGAACATTAATAAAATTATTATGCTTAAAGGGAAAGTCAACGAACGCGAGGGCCGAATAGGAATCATCCTCGAAAACGCCGTTGATTTGGAGAGGATAAATCAAAATTAACCATTGACGAAATAGTTTACGGCTGTTAAAATGATAAATAATTACTTTGAAATTGATAAACAAGGAAATCTAAAAAAAACGAATCAAAATTTTAATAAGAAACCAAAAACAAAAAAAGATTTTTTTTCGCAATATTTAAATATTAATGTTGGTTATAGTTTAGTGACTCCAATATTAATAGGCGTAATAATAGGTTTGGCGTTGGATAACAAATTTCACACTAAACCGTATTTTACGGTTTTTTTTATTTTTTTAGGGGCGTTTAGCAGTTTTTACAATTTGTTTAAATTAATTAAATAAGATGCCACATATTAGCATTAAGGCCGAAACAATTTTTCATCTGTTTGGGTTGGCTATCACTAACTCAATGATTGCATCGGCGATTGTCTTCTTACTAACAATCTTCATCGCTCTTTATTTTAAAAATCAATCAACTCAAAAAAGGAAAGGTAATTTTTATTACTTAATAAAGTTTTTTGTTAAGAGTATCTACGATTTGTTTTTTTCCGTCCTTGGAGAAAAAACTACGGTATTTTTTCCTATTCTTTTTGCCTTTTTCTTTTACATCTTGCTTGAAAACTGGTTTGGCCTGCTACCTGGCGTCGGAAGTCTGTTAATTAAAGTTAAAGAAGGCCATGAAGAAGTATTAGTGCCACTTTTAAGAGCTAATACGGCTGATTTAAACACAACGATAGCCTTAGCTATTATTTCTGTTTTCTCCATCCAATATTTCTCAATTAAATATTTAGGGATTAAAAAATATCTCCATAAATTTTTTAATTTTTCTGATCCAATCATGTTTTTTGTTGGTATTTTAGACATACTTTCAGAGTTTTCAAAAGTTCTATCTTTTGCCTTTCGTTTATTTGGAAATATATTCGCCGGAGAAGTGCTTTTGACAATTGTAGCTTTTTTGGTACCTGTCTTAGCTTCTTTTCCTTTTATAGCAATGGAAATATTTGTAGGTTTAGTCCAAGCCCTGGTTTTCTCAATGCTAACAGCCGTATTTTTAAGTAACGCAATCGTGGAGCATAGCTGATGTACTTAATCGTTATAAAAATTATAATTATTATAAATTTTATATTTTCTTGAAAGGGGTGATATTTAAAATATGTCAACAGAAACGATGAAACTTTTAGCAGCTGCCATCGCAATTGCCGTTGGTGCAATTGGACCAGGATTGGGAATTGGTATGATCGGAGGCAAGGCGGTCGAAGCCTTAGGACGTAATCCCGAAGCTGAATCGGCTATTCGTACCACAATGATTTTAGCTTTAGCGTTCGCTGAAGCTATTGCTATTTATGCGCTAGTGGTCGCACTGATACTTAAGTTCGCATAAGGGTTATAATATTTATAACAGTTATAAAATTTATATTTTCTCAATGGAAAATTTAGGAATAGATGGAAAATTATTGTTGGCTCAGATGATTAACTTTGTCTTGTTTTTTTTCCTAGTCAAGAAGTTTGTTGTTAAACCATTCACTGCTTTCTTAAATCAAGAGAGAACTAATGAAGAAGAAAAAAACAAGCTTTTGGAAAAATTAAAAAAAAGCGAAGAAGCATCTGTTGAAGCCGAAAAAAAAGCCAAGGAAAAGATGAAAAAAGAGTTTGATGTCTTATTTATTGAAGCTAAAAAAGAAGCTCAAAACATTAGAACCGATTTGATAAAACAAGCGGAAACGGACGCTCTCGAAATTAAGGAAAAAAATAAAAAGTTGTTAGAGGAAGAAAAGAACTTATTATATCGAGAAGTCAAAGATAAAATTATTAAGACAAGTTTGATGATTGTTGAAAATACCTTAAAAGAATCACTCGACGAAGTATCTAGAAAGAAAGTCACAGGAATGATAATAAAGAACTATGAAGGTAATATTAAATTAAATTAATAATTTAATTAATGGTGAGCGTAGCCGAACCATTAATGGTGAGCGTAGCCGAACCATGAAAATTAATCCAAAACTAAAGAAGGATCTAAAAAGTTTTTTGCTGGAGAATATCCAG